>CAYNDM010000027.1:0-5913 GCA_964395265.1 uncultured Bacteriovoracaceae bacterium | reverse complement strand
ATTGTGATTCGACATCGGTCCCAAGACAGTGCAGCAGTTCATCCAGATGATTCAGAACGCCAAGACCATCTTCTGGAACTGCACCTTCGGCTGGTTCGAAAAGCCTGAGTACGCCAAAGGCACGTTCGATGTGGCCCGCGCGATCTCCGAGCTCCCGGCAGTCAAAGTCGTGGGAGGCGGAGACACCGTTTCGGCGATCAAACAGTCAGGATATGCCGCGAGCTTCGATCACCTTTCGACGGGTGGAGGAGCGGTCCTGGAGTATCTCGAAAACGGCAGCCTGCCCGGCATCGAGATCCTGAAAACCTATCCGCGCGAAACAGCGCTGACATCATGAGGTGACCTCATGAAACGAGGGATGCTGATCGCGGGAAACTGGAAGATGAACCACTCTCCGTCCAAGACGGAGGAGTTCTTCCAGGCCGTGGGATCACTCTGGAACGATAAGATCTCCGCGCCGACCCAAGAGGCGATTTCCCAAGGTCGGCTCCAGATCTGCGTCTGTCCTCCCGCTTTGAGCTTTCACGCAGCCATCGGCTCCCGGGGCAATCTTCCCATCGAGATCGGATCTCAGAACACTCACTTGGAAAAAGCGGGAGCTTTCCACGGCGAGATTTCCGCGCCGATGCTCACAGAAATCGGCATCCGGATCTCCCTCACGGGCCATTCTGAACGAAGGCAATATTTCGGCGAGTCTGATGAGGTCGTCCGTCAGCGAACCCTGGGCCTGCTCAATCAAGGACTCCAGGTGATCTTCTGCCTCGGGGAAACCCTCGCCGAGCGCAAGACCAATCAGACCGAGGCAGTGCTTCTGCGCCAGCTCGAATCAGTCCTGGGATCCCGGGAGCAGGGAGCCGCCCAGTTCTTAGACGGCTCGCTCGTGGTTGCCTATGAGCCGGTCTGGGCCATTGGGACCGGCCTCACGGCCTCTCCAGAGCAGGCGGAAGCGGCCCATCGCTTCATTCGCTCCTTCATCGAGGAGCGGTTTGGCTCCCAGGCCGCCGAAAAAACCCTGATTCTCTACGGCGGAAGCGTGAACCCTGAAAACATCAGCTCGCTTCTGGCCTGCCCGGATGTCGACGGGGCATTGGTCGGCGGGGCAAGCCTCAAACCGGATTCCTTTCTCAGCCTGGTTGAAGCCGGGGGCAATGCCCTGGCCCTCTGAGCGCGACTAGCCCTCAGGATATGACCACCCCGGAGGACGACTTGGCCCTCTGATTGCGATCGGCCCCGGAGCGCGAAGAGAAAAATCCTCATGTTTCGGCTTGTCGAGGCCAGGAACCTCCGCTAGAAAGTCAGATCTATGGAAACTTTCGTTACCGTCGTCCATATCGTCACCTGCGTTCTACTGGTTCTTGTAGTTCTGATCCAGTCAGGTAAAGGAGCAGAGATCAGCACGACCCTCGGCGGGTCTAGCCAGACGATCTTTGGCAGCTCCGGCGGAGCGAATTTCTTCACTCGCTTTACAGCCGCTATGGCAGCGATTTTCATGCTGACTTCGATCACTTTGACGATCATGCAGAGCGAATCTCGCACCAGCATTTTCGACACACAGCGTCATAATCCTGCCAATCCGACAGCTCCAATGACTCCTGGGGCTGGCGCCGATCAGCAGAACTCCGCTCCTGCGCCAGCAGCGCCTGAAGCCGCTCCAAACGCGCCCCAGCCGGCAGCACCTGCTCAATAATTGGAGCACCATCAGCACAAAATTCCCTGCGATTCCCAGCACCAGGCTCGAAAATTGCTGAGTCCCCCTTGGGTGCTTGAACGGAACGGACGTCGACTACGACTCCCCAACTCGAGCTCCTAGAGTTCCGATTCGCCATCGGGCCAGCATCAGCTTGGATCTAAGGAAGGGTTCCATGCGCATCGCATTCATCGCTCCGCTTTTTGAAAGCGTTCCTCCCCGCCTTTATGGCGGGACCGAACGCGTGATCGATCACCTCTGCCGAGGCGTCCAAGCAGCGGGCACCGAGGTCACGCTTTTCGCCTCGGGGGACTCCGCCGCGAACGTTCCTCTCGTCCCGGTCGTCGATCGTGCCTTCAGGCTACGCGAAACGCCTGTCATGGATCCCTACGCCTACAATCTTCGAATGCTGGCGTTGGTGGCCAAGCATGCCGAGGAATTCGATGTCATCCACAATCACCATGATTACTGGATGCTGCCGCTTTCGGAGATGACCTCAACGCCTCTGCTCACCACTCTTCATGGCCGGCTCGATCTCCCGGACATCGCGGCGGCATTCATGAGTTACCCAAAATCGTACTTCGTATCGATCAGCAACTCGCAACGCGGCCCGCTCGCCATGCTCAATTGGGTCAGGACGATCTATCACGGATTGGACCTGAAAGAGTTCGAGTTCAATCCACGTCATGGCTCCTATCTGGCCTTTCTGGGAAGGATCACCTGGGAGAAGCGTCCGGACCTCGCCATTCAGATGGCCCGCCGCTCGGGCGTCCCGCTCAAGATCGCGGCCAAGATCGAGGGCCGGGAAAGCGAGCAGTACTTCGAGGAGTACATCAAACCTCACGTCGACGGGAAGTTCATCGAGTATATCGGCGAAATCTCCGATCGCGAGAAATCAGAGTTCCTGGGCAACGCGCTCGCCCTGGCCTTTCCGATCGATTGGCCCGAGCCGTTCGGGCTCGCGGTCATCGAGGCCCTGGCCTGCGGGACGCCCGTGCTCGCGCGCCCTTTCGGCTCGATTCCCGAGCTTCTTCAGGACGGAGTGACCGGCTATTGCCACCGCGAGATCGAAGTCCTCGCCGAGCGGGTGAAAGACATCCAGAGCATCGATCGTCAGGGATGCAGAGATTGGGTTGAGCAGCGATTCTCCTTGCAGCGCATGACGGAGGACTACATCGATGTCTACCGAGAGCTTACAGAATCCACCCGAAGGGCAGCACAGGAAGGAGCAAGACGGTCCGATCGTCATAGACGGAATCTCATACATTCCGTCTAGTGTCCTTCTCACCGGGATTCCAAAGCTCACGATCAAGGACAACCGGGCTTTCGGAGTTCTCGATCCCCGGGGAGAAGCGCCCAGATCCTACGCTACGGGCTCCGAGCTGGGTATCTACTTCAACGATACGAGATACCTCTCGATCTGGGAGATGACCTTCAACAACAGCTCTCCCGTCGCGCTCGCCAACGAGATCCGCCATGGCGGCAAAACCGTGGTCCTCTCGATGACCAACCGGGACATCCCGATGCTCGCGGATGGGGGGCGCATTCCGCGCGACACTTTTCTCATCCGCAGGATCATCAGCCTGGTCGAGGACACGCTCTTCGAGATCGTGGCCATCCGCAATTTCGACAGTCGAGAGCATTCGCTTCAGATCGAGCAATGGGCGGGCACCCGATGCGACGACCTCTTCGAGGTGCGCGGATTCCCGCGCGAGCGGAGAGGACGGATGCTCGCGCCCGAGGAGCACCAGAGCGGCGATCTCATTCGCACCACTCTCCAGTACCTGGGACTGGATCAGGTCCTGAGGCGCGTCCATATCCAGCGTTACTTCGTTGCCGAAAAAATCCGGCTCTCGCCCGATCGAGCCGGGTATTTCAGCCGGATCACCATCCCCCCGAAGGGAGACGTGGAGCTCAGAACCATCGTTTCGTTCGATCAGGTCCACAGCGGCAAGATCGCCGGCCAGCAGTTCAGCGGGCTATCGGTCCCCGACATGATGAAGACGCTGGCGGGTCAGATCGAATCTTCGCCGTTCGCGACCGGCCTGCGCATCGAGACCGACAACGCCATCATCAACCGCGCGCTCGAGAACGCCCGGACCGACATCCAGATGCTCCTCACGCTCGAGGACAATCTCCTCTACCCCTATGCGGGCATCCCCTGGTTCTCCGCGCCGTTCGGGCGGGACGGCATCATCACCGCCTACCAGACCCTCCCTTGGTACCCGGCGCTCGCCAAAGGGGTGCTACACTACGCTTTCAAAAGCCTGGGAACGCGCTTCGATGAATTCACGGATGAGCAGCCCGGCAAAGTCTTTCACGAGATGCGCCGAGGAGAGATGGCCAGGACGCGCGAGGTGCCTTTCGCCCCCTATTATGGATCTGTCGACTCCACTCCGCTCGCGCTGATTCTTCTCCATGAATACGTCAGCTGGACTCATGACCTGGCCAGCCTCAAGGAATGGTGGCCTTCAGCCTTGCGCGCGCTGGAGTGGATCCGAAAATGGGGTGACATCGACGGGGACGGGTTTCTCGAGTACGCCAAGCAATCGCCCACCGGCCTGGTAAACCAAGGCTGGAAGGACTCCCACGATTCGATCATGCACGAGGACGGCACATGGGCCAACGCGCCGATCCGGCTCTGCGAAGTACAAGGCTACGCGTTTCGGGCGCGGATGGGCATGAGCGAGATGGCGCGGCTTCTGGGGCAGAAAGAGCTGGCGTCCAAGCTCAGGCTCGAAGCGCTCCAGCTCAGGAGCCGCTTCATCGAGCATTTCTGGGACTCCAAGAGAAAGTTCATCCACCTGGCGCTGGATGCCGAGCGAAAGCCCTGCTCCGTGCTCAGCTCGAACATGGGGCATTGCCTCTGGAGCCATATCCTGCATCCCGAGCACGCGGTCCACGTCACCCGGCATCTGATCTCGAACGCTATGTTCAGCGGCTACGGGGTGCGCACTCTCGCCGATACCGAGATCGCCTACAACCCCCTGAGCTATCACAACGGCTCCATCTGGCCTCATGACAATTCGCTGATCCTCGAGGGCTTTCGCTTCTACGACCAGCGCGAGGCGCTCGAAACGCTCGCGCTGGCGCTGATCGGGGTTCTCGAATCGAGCACCGACTTCAGGCTCCCCGAGCTCTTCTGCGGGTTCAGAAGGCGCGGGGCCGAGCCACCAGTGCCATACGAGGTCGCGTGCAAGCCTCAGGCATGGGCGGCGGGAAGCGTCTTTCTGCTCATCAAGTCGATGCTGGGAATCTCCATGGACTCCGACAAGTCCAACCTTCTCTTCCGGGCCCCGTTGCTGACCACGAAGATCAACACGCTTCAGATCCAGGGGCTTCGAGCCCGCGACTGGGAGATCGACCTGCTTGTGAGACAGGGGCGCTCCGGTACGCATATCGACGTGGCGAGAAAGTCGGGCTCCGTCAGAGTTCTGACTGTCCGCTAGCAGTCTCGCCTCGCTCACGATCCTTCCAGGGCCCCAAAACTAGGCCCGACAAGGCCCTGGTCGCGCATGCTACACTCGAATCAGTGACGCAAGCGCGATCCTGGTTTTTCATCCTCAGCTGCCTCCTCTGTCTTCTTCTCGTTCCGAAGCCCGGCCGGGCCTTCGTGCTTCCCGACTCGGTTGTCGATCCAAACCAGTTTGCCACGGTGGCCAATCAGATCGTCACGTCGATCGGGCTCATGGCCGAGCACCGCTCCTACGAAAGCGCGACTCCATTGGGCACTCAGCAGGGGATGGTCCTGGGCGTCGAGCTGACTTTGATCAAGCCGCCCGAAGATCTCTTTGCCGCCTTGTCGAGCATGGGAGAGGGAGTGACCGAGATTCCCGCCGTCCCGATCCCAAAGCTCCATCTCCATAAAGGCCTCGGATCCCGGGTGTCGACCGGCTTCTCCCTGCTTTGGATCCAGAAATACCGGGTATACGGCGGGAACTTCACCGTCACGCTAGCGCAGCCGCCAGAAGGCCTCACCTGGGCCATGCGCCTCAACTATACCTATTCGAAGATCGACTTCGTCACCACCCAGACCCTCACTCCCCAGCTTTTGATCTCCAAGAAGATGGAGTTCGCCGATCCCTATCTTGGCCTTGGCTACTCCTACGTGACGGGCAAGATCAAATACCCGCTCGAGGTCAGCGGCATCTCCCTCGGCGAGCTGGTGTTCCAGGGCAAAGGCCATAGCTTCATGGCCTTCACGGGGGTGTCGTTCACCCAGGGAC
>CAYNDM010000026.1:10139-17075 GCA_964395265.1 uncultured Bacteriovoracaceae bacterium | reverse complement strand
CGAGCGGTATCAGGTGGATGAGTGGATGAAGGGGGCCCTGTAGCTTCCTCATTTCTATGATCAGATCGAAGCGCTCAAGGAGAAGGCGAGGGAACGAACCCAGACGAAGGTCGGTTATCCCCGTCACTTCCTGTTGGATGCCCTGCATGGCTGGTGGCGCAAGGTGCTGCCTTCTTCCTATGGGATCTTCATCCGGGTCGAGCCGGATGCAGGCATGAAGGCCGCGACCCGGGATCTGCTGATCATCGTGCGGCGGGGCAAGCTCGAGGGATTCGACGAGCCGGATCTGACCTCGCTCATCCACGGTAAGAGGAATCAGCCCGCGAATATCATCAAGTTCCTCTCGGAACGCTATCATGTGCCCGTGCTGGGGGCCTTCGTGCCGGCGTCGGAATGGTTCAAATGGGCTGGCGAAACGAACCCCTGGCGGGAAGTAGCCCGTTCGATGCGCAAGCGCCGGACCCGGCTCATGCCGTCTCGCTGGAGCTTGAGTGCGCTGGTGACGGCACGGGCGTTTTTCAAGGTCTGAGCCGGTCGGCGCGGCCTGCGCCGGTGGGAGAAGCGCCCTTCCCTTAGAAGTCCGGTCACCTAGAGAGTCGGTCACCTAGAGAGTAGAAATGCAGGCAGCGTTCGAACTTGGGCTTTCCTGCAGCGCGTCCTTGAATTCCTGATCGGAATCCGATAAAAGGCCGACCAGAATGATCTATTTTCAATCCTTGACCCAAGCCGAACTTGCGGAGCTCCTGATGCCACTGAGCCAGGAACGGCCATCTCCTCGTTTGACAGAAGAGGAGCGGGTCCGCAAGTCCGAGAAGCGCGCGCGCTATCGAGCGAAGCAGATTATCAAATGGGTTTACCAGCGGTTCTCCACGGTTTTGGATAAGATGAGCTATCTATCCAAAGATCTCCGGGCCTGGCTCAAAGAGCACGTGGTGGTCTATCGCCTGGAAGAGCGTCTCAGCCGCCAGGCCTTGGATGGAACCCACAAGTTCCTTTGGGATCTGGAGGATCAGAAAACGATCGAAAGCGTGATCATCCCTGCCGCGCTTCAGGAAAAAGGGCGCGAAGCGTTCGAAGAGAAGGCCGAGAAAGGAATCGCGTTCGCTGGCCAGCAAACCGATGAGGATGTGACCTCGGAAAAATGGGCCCGGTTGACTGCCTGTATTTCAAGCCAGGTGGGCTGCGCCATGAGTTGCAAGTTCTGTCTGACGGGAGTGCAGGGTCTGGATCGAAGCCTTCAGACTCATGAGATCGTCACCCAGGTGTACGAGCTCAGGCGTCGCGCGCCCATCACCAACATCGTCTTCATGGGAATGGGCGAACCGCTTCACAACCTGGACAACGTCGCGAAGGCCTGCCAGATCCTCTTGGACGCCGATGGGTTGAACTTTTCGAAGCGCAAGGTGACGGTGAGCACCAGCGGGCTGGTTCCGGCGATCGAGGAGCTGGGTCGGCGAGTGGACGTCTCCTTGGCGATCTCCCTGAATGCGACTACGGACGAGCAGCGAACCCGGATCATGCCGGTCAACAAGAAGTGGAATATTGAGAAGCTGCTGGAGGCCTGCCGCAACTATCCGCTGGGAAGCCATCGGCGGATCACGTTCGAGTACGTCATGCTCGATGACTTCAACGATACGCTCGAGGACGCGGCCAGGCTGGTGAAGCTGATTCGAGGCATTCCGAGCAAGATCAATCTGATCCCGGGCAATGAGCATTCAGGCGCGGAGTTCAAGCGGCCTTCAGATCAGAAGGGGAGAGCTTTTCAGCGCTACCTCATGGACCGGAACATCACCGCGACTGTGCGGATCTCGCGAGGGCGGGATATCCTGGCCGCGTGCGGCCAGCTTCGCAGTATCTTCGGGACCGCGCGGGGCACGGAGAAGCACAAGGACTGGAAGCCGCTTCCGGTGCTCGAAGTCCGTGACGGCGCATGAGAGTCCTATGATGGTCTCATCGCGATGCGTGAGCGCAGCGATCTCGGCGCGCGATTCGGATCCGCCGGTCCGTACCGGCCTTCTTCACATGATTTCGTAGCCGACGGTTCCCGCCAATTCCACGATATCCCGAGGCGCACGCTTGAGAAGCTGTTGATAGGCGGGGTGAAGCTCGGAGTGAGCGCGAGCGAGATGCCCGGCGGTATCCAGGCAGAGCGCTTGGGTAACGGGCGTAGTCTGATAGCGATAACTGAGGACGCAGTCGCGTAGATCCGCAAACAGCAACTCAGCCCTTTCTTTGGAGTGAATGGCCAGCTTGAGCTGGTCTGCCAGTGCCCCAGCGAATTGGATCAGGGATTCGGGCGTGTGATGGGGACGCTTCGAAGCTTCTCTTTGAAGGACAGCCAGACTGGGCGGAACGAGCTTCTCGGAGAAGGGGACGGAAGCTTTCTCCGTCGAAGGATCCAGAGAAGCCGTCGACGACGAAAGAATAGAGCTGGGCCTTTGACTCTGGAAGCCGAGCCCCAGGACGATCCCTGTCAACACGATTGCGGTTCTAGCCGTCAAGCCTTTCATTCGAAGTAGGTACGCCTCCGGACTCGTTTCTGGGCGCGGGCAAATGCAAAGGAGGTGCCTTGCGAGTCCTATGATTCAGGATGGGGTGGAGTTAACGCAGTGTATTAAAAAAGTCAACCTTGAGGCGTTAGGCGGCATCCTGGCCGTCGTTGCCCTCGTCATTTGAAGACCGAACAGGCTCCAAGTCGGGGAGGGAAACCTGGGGAGGGTAGGAGACCGGTGTCGTGCCGATCTGCGATGGCAGAAGCTGGAGCTCGACGGTGACATCCTCCGATAGAGTGGGCATCGCGGGATGCTCCATCAAAGGAGGCTGCGGAGGGACTAACGGAGGAGGCGGAGGCACTTCGGTCTCAAGAGCCTGAGACTCCTCTGGAATGGGCGGAGCGGCCCTGAAAGGGGGAGGCGTAGGGATCGGCCGGGTCGCCTCGGGGGCCTCGTGCTTCGGCTCGTCGAGCTGAGGGGAAGAGGCTTCTGTTGATGGATCCTCTGCTGCGTTGTCTACGGTTTCGACCGCTTCAATGGGAGCCACGGTGGGAGCTTCGAGCTGCGCTTCGACGGGAGCCACGGTGGGAGCTTCGAGCTGCGCCTCGGCTGGGGCTTCGACCGGTGTCTCGGCTGAAGTGACGACTGGCGCTTCGACGGGAGGTGTCGGCGACTGAGGCTCTGAGTTGACGGCCTCAGGCTCGACGCTTTCGCCGGTGGAACCGGTCTCGGGAGGGATGAATTCTCGTCCTTCCTTGAAGCCGATCACTTCATAGATGAAGACCTCTTCAGCTTTGCCTTTGACCTTGGTCGTGCCTCGCGGCTCGCAGTGGATCTGATCCTTGATTTCCTCATAGGTAGATGAGCTGATCAGGATGTCAGTTTTGTATTCCTTGGTCAGGGACTCCACGCGAGAGGTGAGGTTCACGCTGTCGCCGAGAATGGTGTACTCCATGCGTTCGGGCGATCCAATATTGCCGGCGACCACATCGCCCGTGTTCATGCCCATACCGATCGCGATCACGGGCTTGCCCAGGGCGGCCTGGCTTTCGTTGAACCGCTTGAGCTCCGCGCGCATCCTGATCGCGGCCGAAACCGCTCGAAGCGCGTCGTCCCCATAGCTGGTGGGCGCTCCGTAGACCGCCATGATGGCGTCGCCCACGTATTTGTCGACGACTCCGCCGTGGGCAAAGATGATTCGCACCATGCGAGTCATGTATCCGTTCACCAGCTCCACGACCTGCTCGGGCTCGAGCCCCTCCGAGATCGAAGTGAACGAGCGAATGTCGGAGAAGAAGATGGTGACCTTTTTGCGCTCGCCCGTGAGCGTCAGCTCGCCCGAGAGGATCTTGTCGGCCACGTCCTTCGAGTGGAATTTCGAGAAGGCGCTTTTGATCTTCTCGCGTTCCGCGAGGCCTTGAGCCATCGAGGAGAACGCGACGGTCAAGTCGCCGATCTCGTCATTCGCGCCGCGGGTGAGCGTGACCTCATAGTTCCCCTTGGAAACCTGGGTCGTGGCGTCGACCAGGCGGGTGATCGGGCGAGTGAGGGACGAGCTGAAGAAATAGATGAAAAGAAAGGCGATCACGCCGACCATGCCGGTGATGATGACCGAGATGTTCCGAACCTGGCGGGAGGTCTCGAGGGCTTTCTGCTTCTTGATCTGCGTGACGACCCCGATGCCTCCGAAGCCGATCGTCTCGTACGCTCCCAGCCATTCGGTGCCTTTGTTGTCCTTGAACTCAGTGAGCTTGTTCCCGCCTTGATTCAGCATTTCCGAGACGATGCTGATATGTCGCAGGTTCTCGCGCCGCACGACACGGCTTTGATCAGGATGCGCCAGTAGGGTGCCGGAGCTGTCCACCAGGTAGGAGATGATCCAGTCTTCCCCGCCCACCGAGGCTTCGCCGCTCCCGTCGGAGAATGTCTTGAGGAAGCGGTCTTGTTTGAAAGTCGCGATCACGGCGTGAGTGACGTTCCCCTTGTCGTCGGTGATCAGGGGGACTCCCATGGTGAGGACGGGGACGCTGCCTCGGAGCAAACCGCTCTGGATCACCTCGAGGCGCGAAGCCAGGCGCGTCCGGTCCACTTGGGCTTGAAGCCTGTCGATGTCCGCGATCTGGACTTCGAGGTCCTTGAGCAGGCGATCGTTGTTGGCGCGACCGAGCGGGCGGGAGACCTCTCCGCCCAGGCTGATCACCGTCACGGCGAGAATCTCCTTCTCCTGATCGAATAGCGGGCGTTGGACCGTTTCGAGCTGTTCGGGAGTCAGCGGTTGAAGAAGTGTCACGCCCGTCAGGCGCATTTTCTCGTTCAATGCCGCGACGCTATTGAAGATCTCGCGCGCGTGGGAGCGCGTCGAAAGCAGGCTGCGCTCCTTGTACTCGTCGAGGCTGAAGCCCGAGAATTTGTGCGTGGCGAAGCCGACGATCGCCGCGGCCGCCAGCAGCAGCACGGTGTTGATGATCGCGACGAGCTTCGTTCGGATGCTGAAACGAATCTTCATCAACGACTCATCGGTTCTTGTTGGCGAATTTGTTAGGGCGCTCCGGGGGTCGAGAGCGGGGTGGACGGATCGTTCGACGGCATATTGACGGTTCAGTTTCGCCGGACAGGTTCCGATGCGGCCAAGGAGGAGCTCTCCCCGCAGGGAGAGGTGTATGAATGGAGAACAGGGAAACCCGTGCCCGCATCGAGTCAGCCTTCGTGGTACTGGCCGGCCTGGGCGCTCTCGCGGGCCTCGCGCTCGCGCTCCATAAGGAGCTGAATTTCAGGTATTCGGATCGGGGCCAGCGCGTTCCCGTCGCAACGCTGAGCTCGAGCACGAGGACGGTCGAGCGAAAGCTGAGCAAGGAAGTGCTTTGGGAGCAGGTGCGCCGGAGTGACTCGCTCTATAACAAGGATACGGTCAGGACCTCCGTCGGGAGCGGCGCGAATATCCGGTTCGACGACGGGACGATTCTGGAGCTTGGGGAAAACTCGCTGGTGGTCCTGGATCGGAGCGAGGAGCGGATCAAGATCGACTTCATGAAGGGATCCGTTTTCGCCCGCACGGGCGAGACACCTGGGCCGAAGGGCAAAGGCTCAGGCGTCGAGATCATGACCGCGAGCGGTAAGGTGGAGGTCGGCAAGGATCAATCCAGGAGCGCCCTCTCGTTGACCGCCGGCAAGGAGGGCATCGAGGTCACGGTGAAGGAAGGTACGGCCCAGCTGCAGACCGCGCAAGGCGCCGCCCAGATCCAGACCAACGAACGAGGCCAAATCGGCGAGGAAGGGATCAAGAAACAGAAGCTCGTCCTCTTGCCTCAGTCTCCTCTTCCCAATGCCAGGTTCATCTCCTCAAGCGATCAGAAAACCACGGTCACGTTCACCTGGGGCTACGCTCAGGAGCAAAAGTCTCCGGCTTATGTGCAGATCGCCTCGGACCCAGAATTCGAGAACGTCCTGGCTCGTGCTCCTGGCCAGGGTGAGGCAGCTCTCCAGTTGGCGGAAGGGGCTTACTATTGGCGAGTTGTCACGCTGGACGGAACAACGGTCGCTCAGGCCAGTGAGAGGCGCCCGCTTCGGGTCGTTCGGCATCGTCCCGTTCGACTGGACTCGCCCCAGCAGAACCTGAAGCTCACTTTCTTCAGGGCACCGCCTTGGACTCAGCTGACCTGGAGCCGGTCCGAGCTGAACGAGTCGCAGCGAGAGCGAGTGGAGCTCGCGACCGATCCGGGGTTCAAGAACCTCCTTCCGGCGGCGCGCTTCCAGGAGCTGCCGGGAACCCCAGGGTTCGCGCGAAGTGGCGCACGTTTCACGGAGCTGGGTCCTGGCAATTATTATTGTCGCGTCGTCAGTTCGTATGAAGCGGTCGGAGCCATGCGGGACCGAGCCATCGAGATTCCTTCCGAGATTCGTGGCTTCACCGTGGCGCAGTTGCCAAGGCTCCTTCCTCCCGCGCTCCAAGAGCCGGTACCCTCGGCGGTCCTGGGGGTGAACGAAGAGAGTCCCAAGTTCTCTTTCTCCTGGTCCGCAGTCGAGGAGGCGATGGGCTACAGATTGATCATCGCAATGGATCGCACCCTGAAAAAAGCGGTCGTGGATCGGAGGTTGGATGCTCCCTATTGGCAAGGGGAACTGGATGCCAGCGGCGAGCTCTTCTGGTCTGTTCAGGCTCTGAGCGAACGATCAGGAACAGGAGCGGGCGACTCGATGTTCATGGCCCCGCGTCCTCTCACGATCGTTCGTGCGGGTGGTTTCAAGCTGGCGACGCCGAGCCAGGGCCATACCCAGGAGTATCTCGGCGAGAAGCCCGAGCTTCTCTTCTCGTGGCAGCGATTGGGAGGTGCCGAGAAGTACGAACTTGAATTCGCCGAGGACGCCGAATTCAAGCGCTTGCTGCATTCGGAAATAGTTTCGGCACCGCCGTCGGGCGCGCCGGCGCTGCGGACCGCGAAGGCGC
>CAYNDM010000026.1:0-10129 GCA_964395265.1 uncultured Bacteriovoracaceae bacterium | reverse complement strand
CCTGAGGGCACTCGCTTTTGGCGTGTTCGCGCTTTGGGGGCGTCCGGGAAGATCATCGGCATGAGCGAAACCGGGAAGTACGCCCTTCTTCAGAAGCCGCCTCTCCCGGCGCCCGAGAAACTGCTGCCCGCTTCGCAGACCCGCCTCGTTTCGGAGAGGCCGCAAGAGGTCGAGTTCAGCTGGAAAGCGGTCGAAGGGGCCAAACGCTATCGCTTGTCGGTATGGCGCCAAAACTCGGCGGGTAAATTGGAGCCGGTTTGGAGCGAAGAGCTTTCCGAGCTTTCGCACAAGAGACGGATCGAACCGGGGCTCTATCAATGGGACGTGAGGGCAGTTGATCACATCGACCGAAAGGGCCTGGTGGGCAAGGCTCGGCTCCTCGAGATCCGGCAGCCCGGATCTCTCGCGGCTCCGCTGCTTCTTACTCCGTCTTACGCTCAGCGCTTTCAGTCCACCACTCCGCGCCCCATCGAGCTCAAGTGGGAAGAGGTGAAGGGCGCGCAGGCTTATCGCGTGTCGATCTACAAGGTATCCCAAGGCGGCCGAAAGGAGCTTCTGGTCGAGCAGGAGGTCAAGGACGAGGAGTTCGAGATCCCCAGGACGATCGAGAGCGGACACTACGCCTGGGAAGTCGCGGCGATCGGCGTCGCTCCAGGAGGCACTGATCCGCGACCCAAGCCTGGCGTTAGCGCCAGCTCCCAGTTCTCGGTGAAGTGGGAAGGGGTTCTTCGCGCTCCGGCGCAGCTGAAGGTTCGATTGGAGGACGACGAGTCATGAGGCTTCTGCCCTATCGCCTCGGTCTCGCGACCGGGCTTGGGGCCATGAGCTGGCACCCCGTTTCGCGCGCCGACGACTATGATCGTTTGGTGCGCCTCGAGTGGGAGCCGATCGCCGGAGCCGTGAGCTACGAGATCGAATGGGTGAAGGGCGAAGATTGCGGCGTCTCGTTGGGGATCGAGAAGGTGAGCCAAGCCGCTTGGAAGAAGGAGCTGCCCGCGGGGAACTATTGCACGCGCGTGAGGGGGATCAGCGCGGGCGAGCGCCCGGGGTTCTGGACGGAGTTCCAGAAACTGACGGTGAAACCCAAGCCTCCCCGTTTCATCAAAAGCACGGATGAAGGAAAGTTCGAGTGGGATACGGTTCCCTATGCCAAGAGTTATCTGGTGGAAGTGGTGGATCCCGCGGGCAAGAGCGTTTTGCAGAAAGAAGTCACCGATACGTCGTTCGAGCTTCCGAATGAGATCCTGAAGGATCAGCGGTACGTCACTCGCGAGAAATTCAAGATCTCCGTGAGGACCCTCACCGAGAAGGTCCCGCGTTCGGCGCTTCGGGAAGTGACCTTTCAGACGACGCTTCCGCCTCCAACCCCGGTTCCTACTCCAGCATCGGTCGCGAAGGCAAAGCCTGCAGGCGCGGCCCAATCCGCATCGGCACCCGAACCGGTGCCTCCGCGTTCGCTGCCGCCTCAGCCGGCGCCTGAGCGGGCCGTCGTCGAAGCCTTGGAAGATTGGCGGTACGCGCGTGGATTGACCGCGAGCGGAGAGAGGCCCTTGGCTCCTTCCAAAGAAGAATGGGCCGCGGCGAAAACCCCCGAGCAAAAGGAAGTCCTGCGGAGACGCACGATCGCGAGCGCTCGCGTGGACCTCGAAGAGGAGTTGCTGCAGCGGCGATCGACCGAGACCCGCTTCCTCGCGGGAGTGGGATACGCCTCCGGCTTTTTCAGGAGCAGCACGGATAAAGACAGGCCAAGCACGGATCATCGGGGAGGCGGCATCCACCAGCAGCTCGAGATCCAGCATAACCGAGGAGGAGCTTGGGGACTGTTCGCTGATTTCGCCGAGCGGAGCGTGTCGGGTGAGGGTGTGAAGCACGTTTTCTATTCCGCGTCCGCAGGGGTGGAGAGGAACTTCGGCCTGGATTCCCTCTGGCATTCGCGGGTCTCCCTGCGATTCGGCCTGCAGTACAGCAGTCATCCGGTGGAGGGGTCCGGGAACAACTCTTCTGACTCCGGGACCTTTTCTTATCCCATGAGCACTTTAGGGGTCGTCTTCGGCGCGGAACACCAGTACGCGATCAATCATCGCTGGTCGTGGTTGACGTCCGTGAACGCGCGCCTGGCTCCTCCGCAGACGAACGTCGACGGATTGCTCGAGAAGGTCAGCCTCTTGGGGCTCTCCGTACGAACGGGCGCGGAGTACAAGTTCACTCCTGAGCTGGGTGCCCGGGCAGGGTTCGTGTTGAGCGGCTCGCGCGCGGAGGCCGACGAGGAGACGGGGATCCGTTCGCAGTTGGTCGATCTGGGGATCGTTCTTCAGGGCGTGTATTCGCTTTCGCCGGGTTCAGGCCGCGCGGTGGCTTCGGAATCCGTTCACCAATCCGAGCTTCGCCGTCTCTGGTCAGCTCGCGCGGCGCTGAAGCTCGGCGCGCGCCGCTTTACGAACATTACATTCAGCTCGGAGGTTCCCGAGCCGTTGAGCGGCGCGGATCTCAGGAATCGCTTGGGAGCCGACCTCGCGCTGTAGAGAAGATTCTCGAGCGAGAGCCGATGGGGGGTGGGGGCGACCTTGAGTAGCTCGCCGGACGAGTTGAGCGTGGGTGGGTACGGCAGTTATTCGCTTCCACTCTTCAGGCGAAAGGATTCGACGATCCGCTTGTTGGGTGGAATGGGATCGCGGGTGGCATCCGCGTATCAGGCGAGCGCGAGAAGCATTCAAGCCATCGATGCGCGCATGGGCGTGGGATTCGATCAGTCGTTGGGCCGCAGTTTCGCTCTCAAGCTCGACGCGGGAGTGGACCTTCCGCTCCTGGTTTACCCTGGAGAAAATCTCGGATTTCCTTCTGACGGAAAGGTGAGTCCTGACGGGTTCAATTACGCATGGCGAGTCGGAGCATCGGTCGGCTATCGCCTGCTTCCGGCCATTGGAGCCTGGGGCGGGGTCCAGATGAATCAGCTGAAGTACTCGTTGCGGTCCACGACCGAGACCTCGATCGCCACCGAGGTCATCGGTTACTCTGAAACCCAGTTCAGCTTGGGGCTAAGCCTGGATTGGTGAGCTTCGATCCCTGACGGCAGCCGTTCTCGATCAGATAATCCCGAATCCGGTTATGGGGCTCCCACCGTTGCCGACTCCAGTCCGGAGCCAGGCATTCGTCGAAGTGAGTCGCCGTGGCGCAGAGGCGCTCCAGGTAGATCGAAGGCGAAAGGTGCTCGATGAATTCCAGGACGAGCCGGGAGTACTGCTCGATGTTGAGAGTCGGAAAAGGCTGGACCTTGTAGCGTTCGGCGAGAACGGTGTGCTCCAGGACCATCAGCTGGTGAAGCTTGGCTCCCCGGACCCCGAGTTGGGTGAGGAGGAGAGCCGCTTCCCGCGCCGCAGGCGGGCTGTCGGTCGGAGCACCGAAGCTGAGGTGCGCGCAAACGTGGACGTGCGGAGCCCGCTTCCTGAGCTGAACGAGCGCGTCGATCGAGCTTTGCCCGTCATGACCGCGATCCAGCCACTCCAACGTGGGATTCTCGAAGGACTGGACTCCGAGCTCGAGCGAGACATAGTGCTTTTGAGCCAATTCTTCGAGCAGGTCGAGGACGGACGAGGGAAGGCAGTCCGGGCGGGTCCCGATAGCAAGGCCGCTGATTCCAGGCTCGGCCAATGCCTGCTCGTAGATTCCTCTGAGGTACTCGGTATCCGAGTAGGTATTGGTGTAGCTTTGGAAATAGGCCAGGAAATGCCGGGCCCCGAAGCGTTCGCGAATCCCGGGGAGCCTGGCCCGGATCTGCTCGGAGATGCTGTTGCCCCTGCCTTTTTTCCCGAAATACGAGCTTGAGCCGCGCAGGTCGCAGAAGGCGCAGCCTCGCTTGGCTAAGGTGCCGTCCCGGGTCGGGCAGGTCAGCCCGCTAGCCACCACGATCTTGTACGTCTTGCCGCCGAACGTCTCTGCAAGGTAGAGGATATAGGGGTAATGCGTTTCCATGGCGGTGTTTTACAGCATCCGGAGGGTTTTTTCGACACAGGATATCGGGGAGGAAGCTTAGCGCTTCGTCTTCTTTTTGGAGTTTTTGGAATTGGAGGATTTCGTGGTCGAGGACTTCTTCGAGCTCTGGTTGGATTTCGAGGGCGCGCTTCGCGGTGCCGGAGTCGGCCGGGACATCAGCTCCTTGACCTGACCCTCGACCCGCATCAGCGATTCGTTTTGGGTCATGAGATTCTTGGTGAGCTGCTCATCGGGCGCCTTGAGCCGACCCAGATCCCCGCGCATCGATCCCACCTGAGCCCCTAAGGCTTGGAGCTGCCTTTCCATCTCGCTTTGCTTGCGGGTTAGATCATCGATCTTTTTCTGCGTTTCCTGCTGGCCCGGGCAGCCAGGCATGCTCAACCCCAGGCCCATCAGCGCCGCGGGTATGGCGATCCAAAGCGAATTCCTGCTCGTCCGCATCCTTCCATTCTAGACCCATGCACCTGGATGTAAAGCCTCCCCTGAGGCCAAGCGCTGGACGGGCGTCTGCGGGTAGGGACAGGAGGCCCTGTTCTGAGTCTGATTCCTTGCCTAGCTTGGGCCTGGAGTCGGATTCCTGCGCGCTGGACGCGCGTCTGCAGGTAAGGGCAGGAGCCCGCTCCGACTCCAGGCCCAAGCTAGGCAAGGAACCGAACCTCAGAACATGAACTTCTTATTCGCGATATTCGTCAAAATCGCGACACCGATGATGGACGTCATCAGCGAAGATCCCCCGTAGCTCATGAACGGCAGCGGCACTCCGACGATCGGCAGCAGGCCCATGACCATGCCCATATTGATTACCACGTGCCAGAAGAAGATCGACATGATCCCGAAGGCGAGGAGGACACCGAACTTGTCATGGGACTGATGGGCGACCGAAAGCCCGTTGAGCATGAAGATCAGGTAGAGGGCGAGCAGGACCATGCTCCCCAGGAAGCCCCATTCCTCGCTGTAGACCGAGAAAATGAAATCCGTATGGTGCTCCGGCAGGAAGTTGAGCTGGCTTTGGGTTCCCTGGCGATAGCCTTTCCCGAAGATCTGCCCGCTGCCGACGGCGATCATCGATTGAATCGAATTGTAGCCGGACCCTTTGGGATCGGCCATCGGATCGATGAAGGAGATGATGCGCTGTCTCTGATAAGGCTTCAGCCCGTATTTATAAGCGACCGGCATCGCGATCATCGCGGCGATGACGATCGTGATCAGCGTTTTGGGCTTAATCTTCATGAAAAGCATCATGCTGGCGTAGGTGAAGAGAATGACCATCGCCGTGCCCAGGTCGGGCTGCATCATGATCAGGAAGGCCGGCACCGCGACGAGCAATGTGGGCAGCAAGAGCTCCTTGAAGCCATAGCCTCCAATCGTACGGTCCGTCTCGAAGTACTTGGCGAGCATGATGACGGTGGAGAGTTTCATGATCTCCGAAGGCTGGATACGAAAGGCTCCGAAGCCGATCCATCGTTTGGCGCCCAGGGTCGACTTTCCGACGACCAGGACGGCGACCAGCAGAAGGATGTTGGCGAAGTAGATCAAGTAGGCGGTCCGGGAGAGCGCGGAATAGTGGAAGAGCAGGATCAGAGCGGTCGCGGCCATTCCGAGCCCGAACCAGAGGAGCTGGTTCGTGTACAGCCCGGGGGACTTGGAGGCGACGCCGGGGGCGCGGGTGATGTTGCCGATCCCGATCGCGAAGATCAGGACCTCGAGGATCAAGAGGCTCCAGTTGAACTTCTTGAGCTCTTCGTCATAAAGGCCGACGCGCATCGCGCTTTCGTCGAGAGGCATCGGCGTTTCCATCGATGAATGAGTCATAGGTTCAAGTCCCCTGAAATCCTTCGTTTACTACTCGTCGTTGTTCCCCGGCGCGGTCACGAGCCCCTCGGGAACCGGCGGCGCCTGCGCCGGCGGAGGAGGGAGAAGCTCCTCCTGGACTGGCTCGACCGGCTCAGGGAGGTTGTCGTTGTCGAGAGAGACCATGTCCTCCGTGTCCTCCTCGCGGCTCCTGACCACGGGAATGCTCGTCGATTGCCCCTTGAGCTTGGCGGCCAGCGCTTTCTCTCCGTAAAGATCAGGATAGTACTTCTCGAGGTAGGTCTTGACGACCTCGCGTGCGATGGGGGCGGCGGCTCCCGATCCCGAGCAACCGTGCTCGACGATGACGGCGACCGCGATCTTGGGATCGTTCACGGGAGCATAGCCCGCAAAAAGCCCGTGGTGGCGGTCCCTGAACCGCATGTTCTGGCATTTTCCGTAGATGCGGTCAGCCGAGAGGCGGATGACCTGCGCGGTCCCTGTCTTGCCGACGAAGTCCATGCCAGGAAGTCGTTTTGAGTAGGTCGTTCCGTTGGGTGAGTTCACGACTCCCCACAGGCCCTTTTTCACCAGGTCGTAGGAGCGCTGCTGAAGGCGCGTCTGATCAACCACGTCCGGCTTGAAAGCCTGGAGAACCTGGCCGTCGTTCGATTCGATCTCCTTGACCAAGTAAGGGCGGTATTGAGTGCCTCCGTTCGCGATCGACGCATAGAGATTTGCCAGCTGCAGGGTGGTGGTCAGGACGTATCCTTGGCCGATGGCGACCGGGAGGCTGTCTCCGGGATGCCACGGCTGATTGAAGCGTTTTTGCTTCCAAGCTTCGGTGGGGATCAAGCCGGGCACCTCGCGCGCGAGATTGATGCCGGTTTTGGAACCGAGGCCGAGGTGAACCGCCCATTTGGCGAGATCGTCGATGGTCTTGAATTTCTGGATCACTCTCCAGAAGAAGATGTCGCAGGATTGGGTGATCGCGCTGACCACGTTCACTTCCCCGTGCCCTTGCCTCTTATGGCAGTGATAGGGGCGATTTCCGAAGCGCATGGACCCCGAGCAATGAAAAGTCGTGTTCTCGTCGATGAGGCCCTCCTCGAGGGCGGCGATCGCCGTGACGACTTTGAACGTCGAGCCCGGAGGATAGTGGTCCTGAAGAGTCCTGTCCCGCAGCGGACGGTTTTCGTTCGTGATGATCTTCTTCCACAATGAATGCGAGATGCCGCGCGCGAACTCCGTCGGGTCGAATGAAGGGCGGGAGATCATGGCGAGGATCTCCCCGTTCCGCGGGTCGATGGCCACGAGCGATCCGATCTGCTCGCCGAAAGCCTTGGTCGCGGCTTCCTGGAGGTCCTGGTCGATGGTGAGGATGAGATTCTTCCCGGGGATCGCCGGTTTCTCGAGCTCGCCCTCCAGGAACCTTCCCTTGCTCTTTCCGAGCTTGGTCCTGCCCAGAGCGTCCACTTCGACCAGCCGCTCTCCGTTTACGCCGCGGAGGATGTGCTCCATGCGCTGCTCCAGCCCGAATTTGCCGATGCTGTCGCCGAGCTTGTAGCTCTCGCCGTTCTTGTTCAGCGTGGGGAGCTCATGCGAGTTGACCTCGCCGATGTAGCCCAGGAGATGCGAGGCGATCTCGGCGTGGACATTGGTGCGCTTGATTTCCTCGGAGACTTGCACCCCCGGCATGGAGATCTTCCACGACTCGATCGCGGCGACTTCATCCCGGGTCAGGTCGGTCTTGATCTTGACCGGCATGAAAGCCGGCTGCTGGCGATGCTTCTTGAGAATCGCGTGGATCTCCTCTTTCGGCATGTTCACGAGCTTCGCCAGCTGCGCGACGACCGGGTCGGTCTGTTTGGATTCGCGAAGATACTGAGGGATGATCTCGAGGTCGAAGGCCGGATGGTTGTCGATCAGGATCTTGCGATTGCGATCGAAGATCATTCCTCGAGGCGCGGCGATCTTCACGCGCTTGATTCGGTTCTCCTCCGAGTAGTGGCGCATTTTCTCGCCGTTGAGGATCTGGAGGAAAACCAGGCGGGAAAGGAGAAAGCCAAATCCGATCAGCACCGCCACGTAGACGTACTTGAACCGGTCCTGAAACTCCCTGATCTGCTCTTCTTGGCCAAGAAACGCCATGGCTCAAAAACCCTCGTTTGTCTCGAACTCCAGCTCGTCCTCGAGCTGCTTGCGCGCCCGCTCGGTCTTGAGCGTCACCCAGTCGAAGCGATCGAGCCATTGATAGACCCAGATCGCCGCGATCCCTTCCATCACGCTTCCGGGAAGCAGGAGCGCCAGGGTATGTTTCCACTGATGCCCGGCCAGGTCCATCATATAGAGCACCAACAGGTTGAGCAGCTTCCAGGCGACCGAGGAGGCGAGGGTGAGAATGACGACCGAGGAAAGATTCGGGATCACCAGCAGCTTGTTCGCCACGCGGACCAGGAAATAGACTACGAGGTAGGCGATCAAAAACAGCCCCTGCGGCACTGAGCTGTGGATCTCCGCGATGTTGGCGAATAGAAGAGTGAGGAACCCGCCTTCGTAGAAGTTTCGGCGGAGCGCGCACCAGATCACGGCGAGCAGCACCATGTCCGGCTGAAAGTACATCAGCGGCCATGAGTTGAAGAGTGAGGTTTGGATCGCCACGCCGATCGCGACCAGGAGAATGAAGGCCGGAGCGTTTAAGGCGCGAAGGAATATCCGGGTCATGTTCCGCCTTTGGCCGCCGCGATCGGCCCTGCCTTCGCGGCCTCGCGCGCAGGCTTGGCCTGCGGATCGGTTTCGACCTCGGTTCCTACGACGACCATCACCTCTTCGAGCTTGGAAAAGTCGACGCTCGGCCGGAGCTCCACCTTCTGCGTGATGCCGAACGGCTTGCGGACGACTTTTGATACGGTTCCGACCGGCAAGCCTTTGGGAAAAATGCCGCCCAGGCCGCTCGAGATCAGCAGGTCCCCGGGAACGATGTCATCGGTTCTCAATACGAAGCGGAGCTCGCAGAGTTCCTCGGTGAGTCCCTCGACCACGCCACGCGCGCGGGATCTCTCGACGATCGCGTCGACCGCGGAGAGCAAGTCGAGGATCGTCACGATGTCCGCGGTTTCGGACGTCGTGCGAAGCACCCGTCCGACGATGCCCTCATTGGTGACCACCGCCATATCCCGGCGGATGCCGGAGCTCTCGCCGCGATTGATGCGGATGGCTCTGAATTCGGTGGAGACGTCCTTGGCGATGACGCGACCCGCAACCGTTTTGAGGCGGAATTTCTCGTTGAATTGAAGCAGTTTTCGGAGACGGGCATTCTCATGCTGGGTCTCGCGAAGGCTCGCGATGAGGTTCAAAAGCTTGCGATTCTCCTCAAGCAATGCGACGTTGTCCCGACGGGTGCCTAAGAGGAAAACGTAGTTGTGAAAGCCGGAGACCACTTGGTCGAGAACCCAAGTGATCGCGGATTGGATTGGCGCCGTGATCATCAGAATGGCGCGATCGTGTGGCCAGTAATCCCTGGACTTGCGAGTGGAAGTGTCGATCGAAATGATCGGAATGAGAAGGAATAGAAAAAGAAAGATATAAAATCTGTATGCTTTCAGATACTTAATCATTTAAAGTGTCCAGTGTAGGTATGGTAACGAGGTCCTCAGGCTAATGCAATGGCCTGCAAGGCCAAGTGAAAAGGAAATTTTGTATGCTCGGATCGTTTCGTGAAAAAGTTGGGGCGGCGCTGGTTACCCTGATCATCGGACTGATCGCCCTGGTCTTCATTTTTTCGGGAGTGTTCAGTCCTCCGTCAGGAGGCATGCGGGGCGGAGCCTTCGCCGGCTCGGTCAATGGAGAAAACATCAGCCTGGCGGAATTCAACCGCGAGCTCAATCGCCGCATGGAGTTCTTCAAGCAGTTGGGCGGCGGCACGATGACTGAAGAGCAGCTTCGGATGTTCAGGATTCACGAGGGCGTGTTCAACGAGCTGGTGAATCGCAAGCTGATGCGCCAGGCGGCCGAGGATCGCGGCCTGGTGGCGAGCGATGCGGAGATCCGCGAAGCCATCGTGCAGATCCCCGCTTTTCAGAAGGACGGCAAGTTCGACAGCCTGACCTACAAGCAGGTGCTCGAAGCCAATAACTATACCCCGGGCGGATTCGAGCGGATGATGCGAGAGGACCTGACTCTGCAGCAATGGGGTCGCTATTTCCGCAACCGTGCCCAGGTTTCGGAGGAGGAGGCCAGGCGCGAGTACCTGATCACCCAGGACCAACGCAACATCAAGTACGCCTTGATCACTCCTGAAAGCGTGGCGAAGGCGGTCGAGGTGCCCAAAGGGGAGATCGATCAATAC
>CAYNDM010000025.1:0-17147 GCA_964395265.1 uncultured Bacteriovoracaceae bacterium | reverse complement strand
TCGGGCAAGAGCGTTCTAGGGCGTTGTCGGGGGGCTTTCCGAAGCTGCCCAGCAGTGCTATGGTTTGAGCATACTTTCGATTTTGACAGGAGCAACACATGAAATCGGCAGATTCAACCGCTGTGAAGCACATGGACGACGACATGAACCTGGTGGAGCTTTGGCTTCGCAAGGATCGGAAGCGCTGGATCGCTGGATTGATGGCGGGATTGTTCGCGGGTCTGGTCGCGATCGGATTCTCGATGATTCTGGCCGTGGTTTCGGGGAATAATGTGATGCTTCCGATTCAGATCGGCGCGATGCCGTTCCTGGGCTACGAGGCGGGAGACCACGCCGCTGGAGCAACGACTCTGATCGTAGGTCTGGTCGCTCTCGAATTCCTGGCAGGCTTCCTGGGTGTCCTCTATGCTCATATTGCTCCAACCAATTCGGTCACGGCACTGCTAGGCGTGGGGTTCATCTGGGGCGCGTTCTCGTGGATTTTTATTTTCAACCTCTTCATGAATTCGTGGCAGGCCGTATCCTGGAGACAGATTTCTCCAGGCGCCAGCTTTTTTGTCGCGATGGTCTTCGGATTTTCTCTCGTCTCAGTGGCTTTCTTTGATCGGATGATCCGTGGAGGCCGTTCCAGCTAGGACCAGTGGATTTTGCACTGTGTTTATTTTTTCCTGATCTCTTGTCACGGCTCGCAAGGCTCGATATGAACCTTCGCGAATGAAAGTTCTCATCATCGAAGATCATGACGGGATCCGTATGGCGCTCGAGCTTTTGCTCGAGCTCGAAGGATTTTCGCCGACGGGAGTTGATCGCGGAGAGGAAGCGATCAAGCTTCTTTCGCGCGAGCGCTATGATTTGATCCTTCTAGATCTGACCACCAACGGCATTACCGCTGATGAGTTCATGAACCGGCTTCAATCCCTGGAGCAGGATCAGAACATTCCTCACACCCCAGTTTGCATACTCTCCGCCAGCGCAACGATCCAGGAGGAGGCCCGAAGGCTGAAAGCTGACCTGGTGATTCGCAAGCCGTTCGAGCACAATGAGTTCATCGATATCCTGAGGGCCTTCATGGCTCGTCAAGGATTGCCTGACGAGGCGTCGCGCTCGAAGGCAGGCTGAACTACGCGGTGGCTTTTGCCGCCGATGAAATCTTCTTCGGCAGTTTCACGATGAAAGTGGAGCCCTGGTCAGGGCTGCTTCTGACACTGATCTCCCCATGGTGGGATTGAACGATATTCTTGGCGATGTACAGGCCCAGGCCGAAGCCATCGATCTGCGACGAGCCATGAATGCGTTCATAGGCATCGAAGACCCTCTTTTGGTCTTCCTTCGGTATCCCGAGGCCTTCGTCCCGAATGCGAAACTCGACTTGGTCATCGGTTCCCTCGATCGAGATCTGGATCGGCTTGCCTTGGCCGTATTTCAAGGCGTTCGAGATCAGGTTCGAAAGGACCTGCTCGATCCGGATGCGGTCCCAGTTTCCGAGCGAAGAGCCATGGGAACGGATGTGGACTTCGCAACCCGCTCTTTGCAGTTCGGCGGCCATGCGTTCACAGACTTCGTTCGTCAGGGAGAGCAGATCCACGCACTCTTTCCGAAGCTCGAGACGATGCGCTCCCAATTGAGCCATGTTGAGCACTTCGTGAATGAGGCGGGTCAGGTGTCCGCATTGCTTCAGTGCGTTATAAAGAAGCGAAGGGATGATTTCGCCCGCCTTCGGATTCTCGGACTGAAAAAGAGATTGGGCCGCCTCGAGCTGAAGCTGAAGGGAGCAGATAGGTGTCTTCAGCTCGTGAGAGGCGACTGAAAGGAATTCCTCGCGGACGCGAATGGCGTGCTTCGCGTCCCGGTGGAGCTCGGCGTTTCGGATGGCGTTGGCGGCGTACCTACCGAAAACCTCGCCAAGCTCGATTTCCGTGCGCGCGTAGTGCCCTTTTGATCGGGTGACGACGAGAGTTCCCAGTGCGCGATCTGCCGTAGCGAGCGGGATCACCAAGGCAGTCTGTTGCGCGAGCACCGCGCGTCGGTTTCGAAACGCCATCGCGATCGCCGGATGCCCTGGATCGATCACGGGAGGAGACGGTCTCTGCTCTCCGGTGGTTCGACTGAGTAATCGCTCGGATCGACCTTCATCGAACAGATCGATAGCGCACCACGAGCCGAATCCCGACAACGCCAGCGAAGACACGGTGTGAAGGGTCGACTGCCAGTCCAATGAATTTCCCAATTGAAGACCAGTGGCGGCGAGAAAAGCATCGCCCTTCTTGACTTGCGACAGAGGTGAAAAAAAACTCATCTGGTGAAAAGCGGCCATCAAAACTCCTGTGTGCTGATCACGCATCATTTCATCCTGCCAAAATGTAAAAATAGATCGACAAGGCTGCGTGTAAATATGATGCCGATTGAGAGAGTGCAAGGAAGGCTTGATTGAAGAGCCTTTAATTGAAGAAAATCTCAGCCACGCTGGCTTCGCTGCATCTCTTCAAGCGCTTGTTGGTGCTTAGCGTGGAGTTTTTCGAGAACTGCCTCTTGATTTTTTTTATAAGCTTCAACCCGCGCCCGTTCGCGCTGTTGCAGCTGATCGAATTCCTTCTCGTAGGATTTCTTCTCGTGGTCGATCTCGGCGGTGAAAGAGTTTCTAAGCTCTTCGAGCTGCTCTTGATGAGCCTTGGCCTGGCGGGAAATTTCCACCTCGAACGCTTTTTCGGTTTCTTCGATGCGCTTCGCGTGATGGCGGCTGGCCCTCTCGATCTGCTCGTCGCTCTCTCGCTCAAGTTCCTTCAGGATGGTAGCCTGCTGCGCGCGCTTTTCAGCGATCGCGCGGGCGTAGTGCTCATCTTCTTTCCAGGAATTCCTGAGTTCCATCGAATCTGATTTTACTAGGTGAAGAGTTGGAATTAAATCGGCACTATTTGCCGACTTTTTCGATGATCGATGTGGTGCTCTTGCCGGGGATATAGCGGAGCGAACGGGTCTTGCCGCCCCAGGATCTGGCTTCCTTCGAGCCCACGATCTGCTCTGGCTTCCAATCCCCGCCTTTGACCAGGACTTCGGGTTTCAGCGCAAGGATGATTTCCAAAGGAGTATCCTGATCGAACCAGGTGACGAAGTCCACGCTCTCGAGAGCGGCCAGGACCTCGAGGCGATCGGCCAACGGGTTGATCGGCCGCTTTGGTCCCTTGAGCCGGCGAACCGATTCGTCGGTGTTCAGAGCGACCACGAGATGCGTGCCTAGCTTGCGAGCCTGCTGAAGGTAGGTGACGTGTCCTTTGTGGAGAATGTCGAAGCAGCCGTTGGTGAAAACCACTTTGGCTTTCTTGCGCCGAAGCCGGGTCAGGACGCGCTTGAGCGCGGCCGGGCTCTTGATCTTGGATTGCAGGATCCGGGGAGTGCTGGGTCTT
Source organism: uncultured Bacteriovoracaceae bacterium (assembly GCA_964395265.1). GTDB lineage: Bacteria > Bdellovibrionota > UBA1018 > UBA1018 > UBA1018 > CAYNDM01. Next base: position 13,746 of record CAYNDM010000025.1, on the reverse strand, counting down.
GCCGCTGCCATGGATGGATCGGCCTATAGCCTGGCGATCTCTTCGGGCTGCATATCGACAGCTACGTCGTGCCAGCATCGCCTGCGGCGATCGAAGAGCGCCCAAAGCAGGCCGGTTCCCAGGAACCCGACGCTAATCAGAAAGAAAAAGGCCCGGACGAAAGCGGCCGCCGCGCTGCCTTGAAGAGTCAGCCCGAAGATGCGCTTGCCGACGGTCGTTCCAAAGGCCATCTCCTGGGAAGTGATGATGGCCCAGTTGAAGAAGATCAGGAAAAAAGTCGTGAGAAGCACGATCTCGGAATTCGCCAGGATCTGCGGATCCACGTCCTCGCGAATGAGGACCATGCTGAGCCCGGTTACGCAGATGGAAAGGTTCAAGGTGGTATCCAGCGCGTAAGCAAGCACCCGCTTGAACAGGTAGACAAAACCGTAGCGATGCTCAGGAATCAGGGGCTTGGACGGAGCGGCCGATTGTTGATTTTGGGCGGAGGGCCCGGCAGACGAGGGAGGAGCGACAGGGACCGAAACCCTGGGCTTGGACGGAGCGGTTGGCATGCTGGGCCGGAAGAAGTCGGGAGATGGGACCGCAGGGCCGGCGGAGACCGCGCCGGAGCCGCTTGAAAAGCGCTTGAGCTCCTGAAGCGGGTTTTGCGGCTTGACGCTATCGGTCTTGGATTTGGTCACAGGCGCGTAAGGCAATCCGTCTGCGAAAGGATGGAATCCGAGGCCATCAGAAATTGCCGAAAAATTAAGCTCTTTGTCGTGTTTTTGATCCATAGTGGCTGAGGATTAGCATTCCTTTTTCGGTGCATCCTTGTCAAGCTTTGAGGCTCGTAAGTAGCCCGAAACCAGGCTAGTCGCATAAAGCACCGCGGTTTCCGCGCGTAGTACCAATGGGCCAAGCGAGATTCCCCGCCCGGATGAGGATAGGAGGTCGCGTTCCTTCTGGCTCCACCCGCCTTCGGGGCCGATCAGAATTCTCAGATTGCGAAAGCCGGGGTTCCCGATCAGCCAGTCCAGAAGGAAGGGAGCCTCTCCTCTTGCTCCTTCGTCGCACCAAAGCCTTGGAGCTTCCGGGCCGTGCGGGTCGCTTTCGAGGAGCCGAACCAGCCTGGTGGGAGGCTCGACCGAAAGCCTCTCAGTCCTTCCGCACTGCTTGAGCGCCTGATCCGCGATCTTCTGCCAACGCTGCTGGAAAGCTTCGGGGCCTTTGCGGTCGATCTGGACCACGGCGTGATCAGTGATCACGGGCACGACCTTTTGGGCGCCGAGCTCCACAGCCTTCTCGATCGCCCATTCCATGGCTTGCCCTTTGAGTATGGCGAGCTCCACGGTTAACGGGAGGATGGAGGCAGGCGAGCGATTGAGCTCGAGAGGCGAGTCGTATTCAATGAGAGCCCTTTTGTCGGAAGCCGTTCTGAGAGTCGCTACGATCGCGTGCCCCTTCCCGTCCATGGCGATCACTTTGTCTCCGTCCCGGAGCCGGAAGACCTGGAGCGCGTGCTTGGCCTCATCCGAAGGCAGCTCGACGGATTGATTCAAGCCAGGGAGAACGGGACAAAGGAGCTTTTTCACGCCTACCGGTATACCAGGGGTTCGAAGCCACCGCTGAGCGAAATTTTTCGACCAGCGTATTGTGCGGCGAATTCTTTTCGAATGATCAAAGCATTGGTCCAGTACCAGAGCGGCAGATAGGGCAGCTCTTCGCCCATCAGCGACTGGATCTCGACCAACAGCTTGCGCCTCTCGACGGGGTCTCGGACGGTCAGTGAGCGGTCCAGGAGCCGGTCCATGCGCGGATTACTGTAGGAAACCCGGTTGACGGGCTGTCCCGTCTTGAGTGTTCTGAAGTAGATCGAGGAATCAGAGGCGCCTACCCACCTCGAAGTGTAGAGCTGAAAGGCGCCGTTTCGGATCGACGAGAAAAAGACCGCAGGTTCGACAGGCTCGGGCACCACTTCGATCCCCACCTTGGCGAGCATTCTCCTGAAAATGAGAGTCGTTTCGACGTTCTCCCGATAAGGCGTCGACTTGAGTTTCAGCGCGAAGCGGATGCCTTGTTCGTTTCTCGGATACCCGGCTTCGTCCAGCAAGGATTCGGCGACGCCGGGATCGTAGTGAAATTCCGATTGGAACGACTCGGGGATCAGAGGCGATAGAAAGCGGCCCGCCGGGGAGGCGAGCCCGAAGAACTTGTGCTGGATGATGCTCGCGCGATCGATGGAAGCGCTGATGGCCTGACGAACCCGTTGATCCTTGAGAATGGGATCCTTGAGGTTGAACGCGAGGTACGTGACGTTGGTGCCCTGCCTTTCGATGACGAGGAAGCGGTCCTGGAAGTCTTTTTGGATCCAGCGGGTCTTGGTCAGCGAGATGGTGTTTTGGGCGAGATCCGCTTCACCGCGAAGGAGCATCAGCGTTCGCGTGCTTTCATCCCTGACGAAGAGAAAGCGGGTAGGTCGGGTGCGTTCTGAAACGGGGATGAGCTTGAGCTCATGCTCGGGTGCGGGATCCCAGTTCTCGGGGCGCATCAGCCCACTTGTGACCACTCGCGCGCCGTGAGCCGGTTCCGAGCAGGGCTCGGCCTCTGGGGCATCGGCGACCCGAAAGTATCGGAGCAGCGAAACGTTCTTGTCGAAGTAGGGGTCTGGGCCTTCGAGTTCGACGATCACGTTCGAGCCCTGGGCCCGGGCTTTTTTCCAGCCCGGAAACGCCCTGGCATGGGCCGAGCTCGGCGTTCCGCGCAGATATTGCTCCAGGCATCGCGCCATGAGGTCGGCCGTGATCGGTGCGCCGTCATGGTCAGTCACCCCATCCTTGATCTCGAATCGCCAGGTCTTGCCGTCGGGAGATGAATCCCATCGTTCGGCGAGATCGGGTTCCGGCCTGAGGTCGACATCGATCCGAGTCAGCGCCGTGAATATCAGGGCGCCAATTCTTTGACTGATGGCATCCATGCTGGCCCTGGGATTCAGCGAGAGCGGAGGGGCCTCGACCACGATCCGTACTTCGTCAGAAGCGCGCTGGCTCCGGGGTTTCGTGCAAGCCGATATAGTCAGTGCGGCGATCAGACACAAAACAGCCGCGCAGGCTTTACGGGGAGATCCGGCTTCTCTACCATGGGTAGCTGCGATGCTTTGGCGAACCGGCAGATTGGCTTTTGTCATTTCGACATTGATCTTGGGGATGGCCCCTGTCGGGCGGACCTCCCCTATGGAGTCAGCCGATCCGCTTTCTGAGGGAGCCTCGGCCGAATCGGGCCCGCATCTCCATTCGATCTCGGGACCCGGAGATTTCGCGGTCGAAGGCCGGCTCCGGAAGAACGTGGACTTCTGGGTATCCATCTATTCGAAATATTACACCCACCAAGGCGTTGTTCACGATGCCAAATACGTCGACAAGGTCTTCGAGCTCCTGGATTTCTCGAAGGCACCTCGTGAGAAGCAACGCATGATTCGGGCATCCAAGCGCCGATGGAAGGAAATTCTGCTCTCGATCCATCGCAAGCAGGAGCGCAAGGAGGAGCTGAACGAGGACGAACGCCATGTGTTCGAGCTCTACGCCGATGTCGACGAGCCCAACAAGTTCCTCAATGCCGCCCATCGAAAGCGCCTGCGCTTCCAGCTTGGTCAGAAGGACCGGTTCATCGATGGCCTGAAATACTCAGGGCGCTATCTGCCATTGATGGAAGAGATCTTCAGGCGCGAAAAGCTTCCGCTGGAGCTCACGCGACTTCCGTTCGTCGAGAGCAGTTTCAATATCAAGGCCTTGTCCAAGGTCGGCGCAAGCGGGATCTGGCAGTTCATGCCCTCCACCGCGCGTCTGTTCATTCGCGTGGACGACGTCGTCGACGAGCGAAACGACCCGATCCGCGCTACCGAGGCCGCGGCGAAGCTCCTGAAGATGAACTATGAATCCCTGGGCAGGTGGCCCCTGGCCGTGACTGCCTACAACCACGGACGAAAAGGGATGATGCGGGCTGTGCGCAAGGTAGGGTCGGACGACTTCGCGGAGATCGTCGAGAGCTACCGTTCAAGGAACTTTGGGTTCGCCAGCAGCAATTTTTTCACATGCTTATTGGCCGCGATCGAGGTCGAGAAGAATGCGGAACAGCTCTTCGGGCCGATCGCGCGAGAGCCGTTGATGCAGGCATTCGAGGCAAAACTTCCTGATTCCATCAACTTGTATGAGCTCATCCGGTTTCTGAAGCTGAACCCCAAAGCGATTCGAGAGCTCAACCCTGGGCTTTCTCCCACCGTACTTTCGGGGAGGAAGCTCCTGCCTGCGGGCTATCAGTTAAGACTTCCACATGATGGAAAGGTCACTAAAGAGTCGGCCGCGCGGATCTTCCTGGCGGGGTATTCAAAAATTCCCAAAATGTTCAAAGGGAAGCGGAAACCTGCCCGGAATTATGATAGGGGAGTCTCGGCCCAAAAATTCGAAGTAAAAAGGTGAGCATAGATGTTTTTGGTGGGAATCGCTGGGGGCTCCGGCTCCGGAAAGACCACGTTCGCGAAGAAGATCATGCAGCGCGTGAACAACGATCCGGGCGTCGCGCTCATTCATCAAGATGCCTACTACCTTCCAGAGCCTCCCAACGAGTTGAAGATCCACGGCGCCTCGAACTTCGACCATCCTGGAGCTTTCGATTGGCCCTTGCTCAAGGATCATCTTCATCGCTTGAAAGCGGGAGAACGGGTTCCGACCCCTGTCTACGATTACACGATCAGCAGGCGCTCCAAGAATGTCGAGCCGGTCGGCCCGTGCAAGACCATCATCCTCGAAGGCATCTTCACGCTCTGGGATGAGGAGATCCGGGATCTCTTCGACCTGAAGATCTACTTGAACGTCGAGGCGGACATCCGGTTCATCCGCCGCTTGCACCGGGATGTCCGGGAGCGGGGGCGAAGCTTGGATGGAATCATTCGGCAGTATTATGATACGGTTCGACCCATGCATCATGAGTTCCTCGAGCCGACCCGCCAGTACGCGGACGTGATCGTCGGCGAGGAGTCCGATATCGCGGCTGACGTGATCGCCGCGCGGATCAGGCAAATGCTGGCTCATATGGGAACCGAGCGCTTGGGTGACTGAGGTCGAGCGCTCCAACTGAAGTGAGCGCATGAGCGATAACACGAAAAGCGGAAACACGAAGAACGAAGCGACCAGGAACTCTTCCACCGGCCGCGCTGCCGAAGCGCCGAACGGCCTGCGTATCGTCCCTTTGGGAGGGCTAGGAGAGATCGGGATGAATTGCATGGTCCTCGAGTACGAGGACGAGATCCTGGTCATCGATTGCGGCCTTATGTTTTCTGACCTCGATCATTTCGGCGTCGAGTTCGTGATTCCCGATTTCAGCTACCTGAAGGAGCGAAAAGAAAAGGTCAAAGCCTTCATCGCTACCCATGGGCATGAAGATCACATCGGCGCGCTCCCTTTCGCGCTGAAATCCGGGATCCGCGCGCCGATCCATGCCTCCCACTTCACCTCCATGATGATCACCGAGCGGCTCAAGGAGTACGGTCTCGACTCCGAAGCCGAGATCCGCCCCTTCCGAATGGGAGACGAGCTCTCCTTCAAGCATTTCAAGGTCAGGACGATATCGGTGAATCACAGCATCGTGGACGCGGCGGCGCTGATGATCGATACTCCGGTCGGGAAGATCATCCACACGGGCGACTTCAAGATCGATCCCACTCCGTTTTTCGGGCGGCAGCTCGATGAGCGGGAGTTCCAGAAAGCGGGCGAGGAGGGCGTCTTGCTGCTGATGTCGGACTCGACGAACGTGGAGCGTTGCCAACACAGCATCAGCGAGAGCGTGATCTACAAGAGCTTCGAAGCGCTTTTCGCCGCGGCTCAAGGCTTGACGATCGTTTCCATGTTCTCCTCGAACGTGGCCCGAATGGGCCAGATCATGGATATCGCTCGAAAGCAGGGCAAGCGCGTGGCTCTTTCCGGCCGAAGCGTCGAGCAGAACGTCCGCTTAGGTACCGAAGCGGGATACCTGAAGGATATCCAAGGGCTCCTGATCAGTCTTGACGACATCGCGAGCTACCCACGCAAGGATGTGATCGTGATCTCGACCGGAAGCCAGGGCGAGCATCGATCGGCGCTCATCCGGGTGGCCAACGGCGAGCACTCGCAGATCAAGCTTCAGCCGGGAGATAAGGTCCTGATGAGCTCCCGGTTCATTCCGGGCAATGAAAAGGCGATCAGCCGGATGATCAACAATCTTTTCAAGCAGGGCGCCGAAGTGCTTTATGAAGCGATCCACGACATCCATACCTCCGGGCACGCGACCCGCCCCGAGCTCGAGAAGATGATTCAGTGGACCAGGCCCAGGTTCTTCGTTCCGATCCACGGCGAGTATCGTCACATGGTTCATCATGCCAAGCTCGCGCGCGAATGCGGAGTGAAAGACGACGGGGTGAAGATCGCGACCAACGGTTCGGTGATCGAGGTCACCCCGGATCGGATCGAGATCATCGATCAGATCGAGGAGCCGCGCGTGCTGATCGAAGGCCGCGAGGGCAACGACATTTCCAAGCTGGTTCTGAAGGATCGCAGGCAGATGGGCGAGAAGGGAGTCGTATTCTCGCTTCTGATCCGAAACGAGGAAAGCGGCAAGATCCTAGCCGAGCCCGAGGTGATCCTGAAGGGGATCATCCACGAGAGTATGGAAGGCTGGATCGTGGACGAAGCCAAGGCCTTGGTTCGGAAGATCGTCTCCGACTTCGAGCGCAACGCCCAGGAACGTGGGCCCGCGATGGATCTTCAGGAGACGATTCGCGTGGAGCTCAGGCGTTTCTTCAACGCCAATCTCGGAAAAAAGCCAGTCGTACTGCCGATTGTCCTGGATCTTTGATCTAGGAAACGGGCCTCACTTTGACGTCCTCGGCGTAGAGGCCGATGTCGCTTCCGTCATCCAGCCTGACGCGAAGCTCGCCGTAGGCGCCCAAGCCGATGACCACTCCGGAGCTCGTTTCCGCCTTCGAGCCTGACCAGAAAATTCGCGTGCCTTCTCGCAGGGCCGCTATCCGGGAATACGCCTCGGCCAAAGACGCGGGGCCCGAAGCCCGAAGCATCCTCAATGCGTGGTTCACCGCGCGAACGATGCCTGAGCGGACGTCATCAGCGATGATTTTTCGAGGAGCAAGAGCCTCGCTGAGGCTGATGGCATCCTGATCCAGGTCATCCGGCGAATCGACGCAGTTCAGGCCGATGCCAATGACGATGAAAGACCCGCCGGAGTTGCCCACTCCTTCGCAGAGGATTCCTCCCGCTTTTTTTCCATTGATCCAAAGATCATTGGGCCACTTGATCCGAACGTTCGCGCCCGGCCAGGAGTCATTCAGGTACTGAGCGACCGCGACCGCCGCGGCAAGCGGGATCCACGTGCCCCATTTCTGGAACTCAGAGGGAGAAACCCGACAGATCATCGCCAGTAACAGGTTTCCATCTATCTAAACCCAGCTACGGCCCAGTCGCCCCCTGCCCAGCTCTTGAGTTCGGGCAGAGACCCAGGTCCCATCGGGGTATCCTGCTTCGCCCAATATCCGCGCCAGATCGTTCGTCGAGCGGCAGCGATCCACGACCTGGTTGGCGAAGCTCGCGGGTTCGGTGTGCGCCATCGGTCATTGAACCAGAAGAGAAAGGTCGACCGCGCGGACGGAATGAGTGATCGATCCGGACGAAAGCACGTCGACGCCAGGAATCACGTAGTCGGCGATGTTCTCGCGCGAAAGTCCTCCCGACACCTCGACGAAGACCTGGTGTTTGGCGGCGGAGATACGATCCAGCGCCTTCTTCACCTGGTCGGGCGTGAAGTTATCCAAGAGTACTCCGTCCACCCGCGCGCTCAGCGCGCGCTTGAGCTCCTCGAGGCTGCGGACTTCGATCTCGATCTTCAATCCATGTGGCGCCGTTTCGCGCGCTCCCTTCACCGCCTGCAAGATCCCTCCTGCCGCCGCGATATGGTTTTCCTTGATCAGAACTCCTCCCGAAAGGCTGACACGATGGCTGTAGCCGCCTCCGGAAAGTACACCGTAAATCGCCAGGTCCCGGTAGCCGGGCAGAGTCTTGCGGGTCGAGGTAACACGCGGGAGCGGCTTGGAGGACTCTCCCATGCCTTGCGCTTTCGCCGCCATTCTGACTTCGTCTACCAGCGCTCGAGTCGCTGTCGCGATTCCGCTGGAGTAAGAAACGAGGTTCAAATAAGGCCGCTCGAGGGCCAGCACCAGACGGGCGGGTCCGCTCCATTCGCAGACCGGAGAGCCGGCCTTGAGGCTTTCTCCGTCCTCAACTTTGGATTTCACGCGAATCGCTCCCCCAAGCTCCGCTGAGAGAGCCTCCAAGGCTTCGCTCAAAGCCTCGCCGGCCCATACGCCATCGGACTTGGCGATAATCCGGGCCTGGATCGGTCGCACGGACGAAGCTTTGGTTCTGAGGAGCGTGCCGCGAGTGGTCCAGTCCCATTGCCAGGCATCCTCTTCCAGCCCCTTGCGCAGAAGCTCTTTGAATAAATTTGGACCTAAGCCACTCGAGTCGTGATACATGCCCATCACATCTAATGCTTTTGTCCCACACAGACAAGGGAGGTCGTTCTTTATGATTCAACGCGATCCGCGAGGCCGTCTTTCCTCTCAAATCCGGCCGCTGTCCATGGAAACCGGATTCAACCGTTATGCCGAAGGCTCGGTATTGGTTAAGGCGGGCAACACCCACGTGCTTTGCACCGCGTCCGTCGAAGAGAGCGTCCCGGGATGGCTGGTGGGCAAGGGTCAGGGATGGGTGACGGCCGAGTACTCGATGCTTCCGCGATCCACGCACACCCGCAGCAAACGCGAACGCGAGAAGGTGTCGGGTCGTACCCACGAGATTCAGCGCCTGATCGGCCGCGCCCTGCGATCGATGGTGGATCTCACGGCCCTGGGCGAACGAAGCATTTTGATCGACTGCGATGTTCTGCAGGCTGACGGGGGTACTCGTACGGCATCGATTACCGGCGCTTGCGTCGCTCTCGCCATCGCGATCGGCAAGCTCAAGAGCGAAGGCAAACTGAAGGGCGACGCGATCGTCGATTCGGTCGCCGCCATCAGCATCGGAATCAAGGACGGAGAGATCCTGGTCGATTTGGATTACAACGAGGACTCCAGCTGCGATGTCGACATGAACTTCGTCATCACAGGTAAGGGCGAATTCGTTGAAGTCCAGGGAACGGCCGAACGCGCTTCCTTCAACAAGGATCAGCTGGATCGAATGACCCAGGCCGCGATCATCGCTACCAGCGAGATCCGCCAGTTTCAGCTTGAGACATTACGGAAACTGGGACTCTCGTTCTGAAACTCATCATTCTGAAAGATGAGAAGCCCCGAAGATCTGGATGATCCTGGGGCTTCCCTGAGGAGGTGGTGGGTACAGCGCTTTTGCGCGGCCTTCAGGCCTTACGCGACTTTGTGGGCGCTTCGCTTCTGTTTATGAGCGAGGTAGTGCCCTAACTTTTTCTCGTAATCGGGTACCGGTTCGCCGGTCTTCTTGATGAGGCCGAATTTGAACTGGTCGAAGTGCTCGGAGCAGAATCCGTAAGTGCTCGATTTGCTTTTGCAAGCAGTGGCGGTGCACTGGCTCGGGCCAGTATCTGCTGCATTCGCTTTGCCTGGTTTCGGTCCCGAACCTTTGCCTTCTGGTGCGCCCATACTCTACAAGCCTCCTGTATATACCTTCTTATCGGCAGAAGTTATGAATACTTTAGTTATATGATCGGGAATTAGGGCCAGCTCAAAGGCCCGGAATAGAGAAGGTTTCCGGCTCTCAGATCTTCTCGTTGAGCATCTTATTGATTTCGGCCTTGATGATCTTCTCAGCCACTTCGGGAAGAATTTTCTGAGCCATTTTCTCGAGGGTTTGGCGCAGCTCCGCACGTACGATCTCTTCCATCTGCGACGAACTGAGCGAACTGCCGGCACCAGCGCGTTCGGCCGGCGCTGGATGTTCTTGAGGTGCCCCTGAGAGATGAGGACCTGGAGGCAAGGTCTGGGGCGCAGGCCTGAAAGAAGACCCACCGTCATCAGAGAAGCTTACGGGTGGCTTGAGAGCAGGAGGCTCGGGCCGATCAGGCTCAGCGAATAGAGTCGAGTCTTTCTTGCCGGTCTCATTGATGCTCCATTGGAAATCGTCCAGCCCGCTCATTCGAATGGTGGACTCCGTGAGATTCTTGATGTCCTGATCGGGCGACTCTTCGGCTCCAGAAGAAGCGAGATCGAGTGCCGGGGTTGGATCTTCCCCGAAAGGATCCTCTGGAAAGCTGGGAGCGGATGGCGGCTCGAGGTCGAGGCCTGACGGCGCTGCCGGCGGAGTCGGTGGCAGCGGCGGGATCGGGGTGTTCTTGACGTGAATCGACACCCCTTCTTTGGGTTCTTTGGGCGGAGCCGGAGGGGGAGACATGGGAGGAGGAGAACCAAGGCTCGCGAAAGGGTCCAACGCCCTGAGGCCTGTGTCCTCGGGCGCAGTGTCCTCCCAGAGATTTCCGAAAGGCTCTTCCTGAGGGTTCGTGGTCGGCGTCAGCTCGATTTCGGAGTCGGCATCTTCGTGATCGAGCGAGAGCTCCCGGGTGGCTTCTTCTGGCTCCATATTCTCCTCGGGCGCGAGAGGGTCGAACATCGCCAGGCCTTCTTCTGGAGGGCCGGCCGCGGGCAGATCCTGGAAGTCCATTTCGGAGTCGCCGGCCGCGCCGCCGGTGGCCAGGACTTCTTGGAGGACCTGCCTCAGATGAGCCGGATCAAAGGGCTTGGTGAGACGGCCGTCGAAATGCAGCTCGGTCGCTTGAGCCTCATCCACCTTTTCAAAGGCGCTCGACATGAGAACGAATTTCACGTTCTTGAGGTCAGGCTTGGAGTTCGCGGTTCTCTTGATTTCGAAGGCCGATTGAGTCGGAAGCGAGACATCGATCAGAACGGCGTCCGGTCTGAACAGCGAAATCTGCTGGATCGCGTCCGCGCCATCTGAAACCGCCTGGATCTCATAGCCCTCATTCGACAAGGCGAGACGAATCACCTTTTGAATAGTCAAGCTGTCATCCGCAACCAGAATTTTTTTGCCTGCCATGGCGTTCCTTGGAAGTTTCAGATTTCCTTAGCTTTCAGTGTGTCATCTCTTAGGCGCTGTGTAAAGCAGGGGGCAGCTGGGGAATTGCCTCGCCCGCCCTTGGTTTTGGTTTCTGGATTGGGTATGATTGAAGTTGCCCTAAGGGGTGGCGATTACACATTTGGACCCTACAGTCATTGGCCCAGGGGGCCGTCCCTGACGGTGGTGTGCATGCCTGGTATGACCAGGAAGCCTAAAGCCGTTACAATGGCGCCCACTTTAGATTTCTGGGTTCCAATTGACTTCGCCTCTCCTTAGGGTTTTTTTCATTCCAAAATGATCCTGATTTTTTTTCTCCTGTAACATTTCGCACCCATCCTCATTTTCATTTCGCTGGAATTTCAGGGCTCTGTAGCACAAGGTTTGAGCGCACGGCTTTTGCTTGCGCAGCAGAACGACGGATTGAAGCCGGTCGATACTGGCTTCACCCCAACAACCGAAATTGAGGCGACCTCCATGATTCAAAAAACTCTCGCGAGCTTTCTTGCTTTTTCAATAGTCTTTCCCGCTGCTGGATTGGCGCAAACCGCTCCAACGGTTCCTACCCCGGAGCAACTTCGGCAAGCGCACGCCTTCGGAGAAGGGGACGGAGCACCCGATGGCGCTCGCGAAGGCTCCGAGCGTGGGGATGTTGACGGTCGCACGACAGGCAGAAGAGAGGGAGACGAGAAGGGCTATTCGGTTTGCCGCGAGGAACAAGCCCGCAGGGCCTATGACGACGGTTATCGAAACGGGCTCCCTCAAGGCGAGCTTGAAGGGCAGCGTCAAGGCAGACTGGACGGCCAGCGAGCCGGCGACCGCGAAGGCACCCAGCAGGGTTTGGCCAGTGGAGAACGACAAGCGGATACAGACGCCGAGCGCGCCGCCACGCCGGCTGGGGAGCGCCAGGGGCACCAAGAGGCTGAAAATTCCGACGCGCGCGACCGAGGCCGCAGGGACGGCCTGATCGCCGGCGATCGCGATGCCCAAGCCGAAGCGCTTCGCGTGGATTACCCCAGAGGACGGAAAGCGGTTTACGACGAGATGTTCGCCCAGCCGATCGAGAGTCACGACCGCTTTTCCCAGAGACCACAAGCGCTGGCTGAGAGCGCGAATAGCGAAGAGTCAGGTTCGTTCATGGCATTAGGCGTTTTAGGCCCGCAAGCCGATCAGCTAGAGGTAGAAGCCGCGTCTGAGCTTGGGGCTTCGTCAGGTACCATCCGAGTTCCTGCCCCGGATTTTCGCTATAAGAACTGGAGAAGGAACTTCCCCACAGGCCAGGAAACGCAGTCGTACCAGGAGGGTTACAAGAAGGGCTACACTGACGGCCACGTGCGTTCCTATGCGCAGGTCTACCCCCAAGCGTACCGAACGGCGTACGATCGCGCCCACTTTGACGGATGCAACCGGGCTCGGAACCAGAGCTACGCCGCTGATCGGGACCGCGGACATCGCGAGGGATACGAGGCTGGGTACTCTTCGACCTATCGGCCTGCCGACGACCGGGCATATCGCGGAGCGTACGACGCCGCGTATTCGTCATCCTACAGGCAAGCCTACGATCGTACTTATCCGAGAGCCTATGAGCGGCATTTCGAGATCGCGCGTTCGCGAGCTTACCAGGACCGCGTGAATCAATTGTACCAGGCTGCTTACAGTCAGGCGCGGAACGAGAAATATCGAGAGGTCTATCCACGCTACGCTCAGGAGCAGTATCAGCGAGGCCGGGCGGACGAGACTCGTGATTTCGAGGCGCGCCCCGTGCGGTTGCTGGACGCGCTGGTCACCGAGACCAACAACAACGGCCTTTTCGAGCCGGGTGAACCGCTTCGCGTGACGGCGATCCTGAGGAGCTTCTCTTTGAACAGTACGCCGGGAAGAACGGTTCGCCTCGAAGTCCAGGACTTGGATGCGCAGAACGCGCAGATTGTCGAGGGATCGGCGTCTTTGGTCAGTGACCTGAAACGAAAGAGCCAGACGACCGTCACCGATGCTCTTGAGCTCAGGCTCAATGAGTCGGCGGTGCGAAAGGCGACCCGCCTCAGGATCGTCGCTTACCTGGGAGGAGTGCAGATCGGATCCAAGGATCTGTCGGTTCAGGCTCTCTTCAAGGTGGATGTCTCGATGGCGAACAGGCCTGAGCTCAAAGAAGGGGTTGAGGCTCCGATCAAAATCCGAGTCTCGAATCAGTCCACGGCTCCTTCCACTAGGCTGGTCTTGAATCTGAGTGCTCCACCTTCGGCCCTGAGGATCACTCAGGGACGAGTAGAGCTGCCCAGCCTCCAGCCGGGGGAGACTCGCGAGGTTGAGTTCAAGGGATACCTGGTCATTTCTGAGGGCTCGGTTCGCGTGCCGCTTCTGGTGGACGCCGTCGAAGGGCAGGAGGCCAGGCGCGTCGGCCTCCTGAACCTGAATCAAGACCTTCCGGTCTCCAATGAGCTTCGCTTGGTGCTGAATAGCGACATCCGCACGCTCAGGGGTACCGGGATCACTCGGGTTGAATATGTCGTGAAGAACGTGTCGAATCGCCCGACAGTGGGGAGCTTGCAGCTGAAGGCGGCTTTGACCGGCCCCAATGCTGATAACTTCAGGGTGATCGGTCCGAATCCCCAGTACGTTCGCCCTC
>CAYNDM010000024.1:16259-17249 GCA_964395265.1 uncultured Bacteriovoracaceae bacterium | reverse complement strand
CACCCGTATCCGGAAGCCCGTTTGGAAGCATCCCGAAGCAAGCCATACGGGCAGCGGCCAGCCACTCAGGAGCGTTCGTCGCGATCGGGGCGAATGCGAATCCCCAGAGCAAGAGCGTAGCCGCGAGCCAAACTCCGAGCATGATCATGGGCAGGCTCGCGGCTCGCCTCATGGCTCAGCCCACCTTCCAGAGGAAAGACAGGATCTTCCAGTTCACAAAAAAGTAGACCACGAAGCAGGCCAGGAATATCCCCACCAGGACCACTGTGCCTTTGGCCCCGGCGGCGTGGATGCGTCCCACATGCTCGCCTTCGTGCAATTGCGTGGGGAGCTTCAATACCCCTTGCGGGATTCCGCTCTCGCGACGCTCGATCGACTCTTCGGTCACGGGCTTCCCGAAGAAGACCGTCGCGACGGCGATCGCAACGAACATCAGCACGCCGGTCGCAGCGGTGACTCCGCCGATACCCATGGTCGCCTGGACGATGCCGACCACGGGATGAAAATCCACGTTGAACGGAGCATTGGACATGCTGATGTCCCAATGGCGCCTGGGGACCCCGAAGATGCCCATGTAAATCATCGACATGCACATCAAGGACATCCCCGTCGCGAAGACATAGGGCTGGATCTTGGCCATTCCCCAGAAGGCCACGCGCTTCCTGAAGATCAGGGGAAGCACGTAGTAGGTGACGGCCATGAAGGAAAGCGCCGTTCCTCCCGCGACGGTCGCATGGAAGTGCCCAGGCAGGCGCATGGTGTTATGAGCGATGATGTTGATCTGTTCGGTGCCGATCACGACGCCGGTGATCCCACCCAAGAACCCGAAGATCAGGACGGATAGAGCTAGCCCCGAAAAGCCCGGATCGCCCCAAGGCGCCTTGCGCAGCCACTCGAACCGGCCTCCGGTAAAGCCGCGAAGCCTCTGGCCCATCTCGACCCCTGCCGGAACGGTGAACCCGTGAACCATGCTCGCAAGCACCGCCAGGT
>CAYNDM010000024.1:15031-16249 GCA_964395265.1 uncultured Bacteriovoracaceae bacterium | reverse complement strand
GCCAGGTACATCGCATAGCTGGTGTTCCAGACTTTCCACGCAGGCCCGAAGCCCGGATCGACGAGAAGGTGATGGGCGGATGCCATCGAGATGAACAGGATATAGAGAACGAACGCGGTACGGCTGACCTTTTCGCTGAGTACAACCCCGCCTACCGTCAGTGCGCCCAGCAGGTACCAGATGGATACCATCGCCGCGACGTTGATCTGCTGGGAGGAATGCCCAAGCGCCCAGAAGAGTAGACGGTAAAGCTGGGCATCCAGCTGAATGAGATCCAAGGACCAGAGGAAAGTCGGAATATAGGTGGCTGCGCCGTGAACCAGCGTGATGGCCGCGATGATCGCCGCCGTCAACGCGCCGAAGGTCACCAAGGGAATGCTGCCTTCGTAAGTCTTCTCGCGCTTCGCGACGACCAAAGTCGTGAAGAAAAGCCCGGTCACGATCAAAGCGCCGACGGCGAAAAGGATGATGCCCAGGTAATAGAGCGGATCCGCCCGCAGCGGCGGATAGGAGGTGAAAAGCACGTCGGCCTTTCCGCTCAGGACCATGGCCTGCACCATGAGCATGCCCATGACCATCAGGCCGAAGGCGCCCCAAGCCAGCTTCGGTGCGGGCTGCCGCGAATTGAGCAGCACGGGCCCGGCGAAGTACAGGACCGCCATCTCGAAGAAGATGATGAAGAAGATGAGCATGTTCAGCCCATGCAGAGTCAGGAATCGGTAGAACCAGTCGGCCGGAAGCAGATGGACCGCCTGCCAGCGGGTCAGCACCAGCCCGAAGGCGGCGATCGCGCCGACCAAGAGACAGACTACCGCGATCACCGCGTTCGCCTTGATCAGATTCTCCGAATCCCTGTTCACTTTCAGCCCGGTGACCGGGCAGGTCCTGAAGCGCGAAGCCAGCCCCGCGATTGCATTGCTAGTCATTTCAGCTCTCTCCCGCGTTAATCGACCACCAGGATCTTGCCGACCATCATGTGGTGCCCGATCCCGCAAAACTCATTGCAGATGATCCTGAGATCGCCCGTCTGGTTGGGCGTGATCCGAAGCGCGTAATCGTACCCGGGCACAACCTGGAAGTTCAGGTTCATCGGGAAAAGCCCGAACCCATGGTTGATATCGGCCGACGAGAGGTGGAGCGTGTATTCCACCCCCTTCTTGAGCTTGAGAACCGGATACCAGCTCCACATCCTGCCCAAGAGATAAACGTGCGCGCCAG
>CAYNDM010000024.1:0-15021 GCA_964395265.1 uncultured Bacteriovoracaceae bacterium | reverse complement strand
ATCCCGTTCTCGGCTCCGACCTGGTACTCCTCGACGAATCTCTGAGTACGCGCGACGTAGGCCGCGGGATCCACCTTCCCGCGGATACCGGTAGGGTTCTGCCCACCTCGGATATGCCAGAACGGCATCATCGCGAAGAGGATCAGACACCATACGAAAGCGATTGAGATCCAGATCTTCTCCTGCTTCGGAATCGGCTTCCACCAGAGACCGGAGACCGGGACGAGGCCCGACCACATTCTCTCGTCACTCATAGAACACTCCCCTTGTTCCTGCTCGCCCGTTCAGGCGCGCCCTCTCATGGCAACGACGATTGCGGGAGCCGCGCGATCTCCAAGAGCCCCCACAACGTATAGAAAGCCAACATCGTCACGAATCCCGCGATCAGCCAGAAGAAGGGCCGATCATAAAGCCGCTGTGCGAGCGGAACACGTTCGCCTTCCCGATGTCCCCGGTCGTTGCTCATATCAAGGACCTTCCCTCTCGATAAAAAATGCAGCTATGCTTGGGACGAATCATTGCAAGTTCACAGCCAACCCATTGTTTTTCGCAAAAATGGCCGCATTCCCGGCGTTTCTTTGATATCGTCAGGTTCCCGTCGGGCCGGGCTCACGTTACATTAGGCCCCATCGCCGGGACAGATTGACTCAAGCACGCCTGATCAGTCGCGCCTGGATCGGGTCGCTGAGTTGGAATAGAGTTGAAGCCTCGCTTGGCTCATCGGAGGTATCTATGCAGACGACGAATGCCCAATCTCCTCAGTTCGCCCTCGATCGCTCCATTCGGGCGTGGCTGCTGTGCGTGTGCGGGCTCATTCTATTGATCGTTTCGGTGGGCGGGATCACGCGACTCACCGGATCCGGCCTTTCGATCGTCGAGTGGCAGCCCATCATGGGCGCGATTCCGCCTCTGAGCGAGTTGGAATGGGAGAAGGCGTTTCGCGAGTACCAGCGCTTCCCCCAGTACCTGCTTCTGAACCAGGACATGACCTTGTCCGAGTTCAAGTTCATCTTTTTCTGGGAGTACATTCATCGGCTCTTGGGCAGGTTCATCGGGCTGGCTTTCGCTCTGCCGTGGCTTTGGTTCTGGCTGCGCCGCAAGCTGCCTGCGGGGATGAACCGCAAACTGGGAATCGCTCTCTTGATCGGATCGGCACAGGGCCTGATGGGATGGCTCATGGTCAAGAGCGGGCTCGTCGATCGGCCCTACGTAAGCCACTTTCGCCTGGCCGCGCATCTGTCATTGGCGCTGCTTCTTCTAAGCTATCTTTACTGGCTATTGATGGGCGCGGAGAATGGGCGAACCCGGATTCGGCAAGAGGCTTCCTTCGCTCCGTCGCTGAGCCGAGTGCGGCTGGCGGTCACGCTCTTCACGGGGCTGGTGGCATTGCAAATCCTTTACGGAGCCTTCGTGGCCGGACTGAAAGCAGGCTATGCGTACCCTACGTTTCCTAAAATGATGGGAGACTGGATCGCGCCCGCCGCGTGGGAGATCGCTCCTGTCTGGAGGAACTTCTGGGAGAATCCGGCCATGGTGCAGTTCATTCATCGGACGCTGGGATGGGTCCTCCTGGGCTCGGCAACGGTACTCGCGCTTTCGATCAGAAGAAGCGTGGCCCACGCGAGCGTTCGCCGAAGGGCGACTTGGCTTGCCCTCAGCGTTTTCGCTCAATTTTTGCTCGGGGTCTCGACGTTGCTCCTTCATGTCCCCGTGACGATCGCCGTGGCCCATCAACTAGGCGCCTGCGCGGTGCTTCTCGCCTCCCTTAGCCTGCTGCACAGTCTAGGCGAGCCAGTGAATTAGACACTGTAGGCGATCGAAAGCCTAAGACGAAGACGCGGTAGTCTGTCGACATCCGAAGAATCAGACGCGATAAATAGCCGCGATCCGATCCAACGATTCCAAGAGGGCTTTTGCTTCGGGAGGCTCCTCGGTCTCTGACTCCAAAAGGGGCTTCGGGATCACCGACTCCGCCATGACGAAAAGGCACTCTTCCTCCTTCTCGATGTGCAATCCCAGCATTCTCAGTTCCGCAGAAGCAAGCGGGAGAAATCGGCCAGGAAGTAGCCCGGACTCCTCATACCGATTCACGTCCTTCTCGAGCATCCGCAAGGCCAGGTATCCCGCCTGATGCTCTTCGATCGGAACTCCCAAGCAGCTGTTCTTGGCAAGGACCGCTTTCATCTCCTCGGACAAGGGATAATCCGCAAGGGCAGCCCCTTCGCCCTCCGTGAGCTTGACGATCTCGTCAATGGGGTTCGAGATGATCCAAAACTCCATGAAGTAAGAGCATCGCGGTCCTCCCAGTCCTCCCCCGAATCGATCGATCAGGGGAAAGAGCTCGCGCTCCTCTTTGAGGTGATGAACGCCGCCGGCGTAGGCACGAAAAAACCCCAAGGCGTCCCGCAGGTCCTCGACTGGCACGGGTGAGCCAGAGCCAAGCTTCTTCCCCATCAGGTCGAAAGCCGCCATCATGCGGCGAATACGCGCATGCTCCGCCCTCAGGGTCGCGATCAGTGGCACGAGTTCCTAGCCCCCGCAGCAACCGCAACAGCCTCCGGAACCCTCCTTGCGCGGCATCACGTTTCGGGTGATCCGCAGGCTCCATTCTCCCGGCTTCTTGCTCAGATACTCCACACTCACCCCTTCGAGATCGAAAGCGCCGCTTCGCTCGAGAAGGGGTTTGGGATCCTCATGATTCACGAGCAGGAAGCTCTCGCCCACGTTCAGCACGGAAAGCAGGTTCACCAGGCTCCTTTCATGGGCGGATTCGTCGATCTGAGTCAGGTCCAATGTGCAATTCATGCTTCCTCCTAGTCAGAGATAGTTGCTTCGACGGCTGTTCAATCTCTTTCGTCGTGGCGATCCGCCGGAAAGACGCTGACGCGAATCCCCAATGCTCGCACCTGCTCCGCGAATCGCTCCAGCTCTTTCGCCTCCACGGGTTCGAGCTGGCTCCAGGCCGGCTCGCGGCTGATGGTGGTCAGATGGACTTCCGCGGGTTGAAGGCGACTGTAAGCACCGAGCAGGCTCTCCAGGTTTTCTTCCGTCCAGTTCTCCACGCGCTGCTCGCGCGGGGATTTCCATACCAAGGTCTGGATCCTGATCTTCTTCAAACGAGCGATCCGGGATAGATGAACATCGACGCTACCGACCTGCGCGACAGGCCGGTTCAGGCGGCGAAACAGTGAGTCGGTCGCGCAATCCAGCTTGAGCCAGGCCTCGTCCAGCAGATCGCAGGCGGTAACCACTTCCGGGCGATCCAGCTCCGACCCATTGCTCAGGCAGTTCAGCACCCAGTCCGCCCGCATCGCGTACTTCAGCTTCCGGACATCCCGCACGATCGCCAGAAACTCCGGATGGTTCGCGGGCTCGCTATTGCCGGCGAAAGTCACCGAATCCAATGGCCCGCAGCTCATGAGCGCGGCCTTGAGTTGGGACAGGACCACCTCGCGCGCAGGAATCCCGTCTTCAGGCTCCGTCCTCCTCCGCTCGCCGTGCCCGCACTGGCAATAGAGGCACCCCCAGGTGCAGATCTTTCGAGATGGATTGCCTAGATTGATTCCGAGACTGCGACCGTGCCGTCGACTGGGCACCGGCCCATAGATCGTAGGACATGCCTCGTTCGCGCTCATGGGTGCGAGCCCCCTTCCGCACTCTCCGCGAACAATGCCCTGGGGATGAACACTTTCGCCCAGACGGCGACCGAGAGCACCCAGAGCCCGGCGGCGAAGGCGAGATGACCGAAGTAGGATTGCGACCAAGGCGCGCATACTCGCACCAACGCGGCGGACAGCATCAGAAGGGCGGTCCACAAAAGCGCTTTGGACCGAAGCTCGAGCTCCAGGCCGTAGCCGCCATGGGCCAAGGTCACCCTGGACGCTACCATGGTCGTCATCAATCCGAATCCACCGATGTACATGAGGTGCAGTCCGTGAATGCCCATCGAAGGCGAAAGAGCATAAAGCCAGATCCCTACCAGCATCGCCCCACCGGAGCACCACAACCCGCGGGTCAACCGTCCTGGGTTGCGCGGGGAGCGATGAAGCTTCCAAGAATGAAAGCCGATCCAGGTGGCGGCCAGGGCCCGAAGCACGCGCCCGAGGGCAAATGCCTGAGTCGCTTCGAGCGCGAAGCCCGCCACGAGCAGCATCGCTTGCCAGGTAATCGGAGAGCGAAGCACTCGTGCGGGCCGCGATCGCCTCGGCTTGAGCCTTAGGCGAGAAATTTGAACCAAAGGAGAATCGCTCCATCCCAGGAGAGCGGTGACGAGCTTGCCCCCGATCCCGAGCACGAAGCAGAGCATGGTGCCTTGATAAAGAAAAATCCTGCCCGCGGGGGCGAGAGCCTCGACTTGAGGAAGTCCCAACGCGCTTGCGAAGAGAACCCCGGCTCCCAGAACTCCTAGGAGAAGCCCCACCGGCAAGAACACGAAGTGATTGGGAGGCGAATGGGTTCGCCGCGTGAAGCGGGCTGCCCCGAATGCCGCGATGAAAACCAGGATAGCGAGCGCCACGGCATGTCCCCAAGGAGCGCCTGAAGGCAGAAGCGGCAACGGGAACGAGGCGAGAGCCAAACCCAGAGCGATGAATGTCTCCATCGGGCTCGCCGCCACGGATCCCATGAACTTCGGGATCGCCGTCATGAGAAATCCCAACGCGAAAGAGAACAGGAACCCCACGATCATCCAGTGAGCGTGCGCTGGTCCTGGATATCCGAACCACCCAGCCGCGAAAAGCATCCAGACCAAAGCTCCCCAGAGCGCGTACAGCGCCCCCACGGGGAAGAAGATCTGGTAGGGCTGGGGCAAACTCTTCATGGGATCACGCAACAGCAAGGCACGTGCCTTGCTGTGCGGGGTTTTCGGCGCTTAGAAGGATTTCGGGAGGGGCGCCTGGGACACCCTGCCCTTCGTCCGGGACAAATTTTCCCGCCGCGAATCGAGCGGCCGCGCCGGGGCCCCCTCTCTCGACGATTTGAGGGTTTTCGCCCTGGCAAGGGGAATGCATAAGGACAGCCGCATGCCCCACACTTTTTGCGATCCCCAGGAAATCGCCCTGAAAAGCAGCTTTCTGGGTCCTCAAGCCGAGAACGGCGAATGGGTCGTTCAACTGATCGCTCATGTGTTCAACGAGTGGTTCGATTGGCGACGATCCCTCTATCCGGGAGACGGCCGCGCCGTCTCCGCTCTCGATCTACGCACTCCCGAGTTTCTGCTCAAGCAAGCCGAGTTTCGCAAGACGCTCGAGAGGCTCTTACGCCGCTTCGAGACCGAAGTGCCGAAATTCTCCCCCCGCTATGTCGGCCATATGTTCTCGGAGATCTCGCTGCCCGCGCTTTTCGGGCATATCGTGGCTTTGCTTCACAACCCGAACAATATCTCGGGCGAGTCTTCCCGCGTGGGCATCCAGATCGAGGACGAGGCCATCGCTTCGCTCGCGGGCATGCTCGGGCTCCCCGAGAAGCGAAGCCACGGGCATTTCACCTCAGGAGGCACGATTGCGAATTTCGAGGCGCTGGTGCGCGCGCGCGCGCACCGCTCTTTGGCTCGCGGCTGGAGCGCAAGCCCGCTCCCTAGGGCATTCTCGCCTGGACCTGTTCGGCTCGGCCCATCAGGGATGGGAAGGCTACGAGAGCCGCTCGTTCGAGCCATGCCTGCTTCGCCTCCTCGATTTCTCGGAAGCGAATCCCTGGAGTTGTGCCGAAAAACTCGAGAGAATCTTCGGAACTCGCTTTTCGGGCCCCGTTCTCCTTGTGCCCGAGAACAAGCACTACTCCTGGACCAAGGGCGCTTCGCTCATCGGACTGGGCTCCGAGGCCCTCTGGCCCATCGCCTTGGACACGCACGGCAGGCTCTGCTTACGCAGCCTGGAAGAGCTCATCGAGCGAGCTCAAGGCGAGCACCGCCCGATCCTGATGGTGGTCTCCGTCGCCGGGTCGACCGAGCTCGGCACCTTTGATCCCATCGATCAGGTCCAGGATCTTCTCGACTCGTGGCGCGAGAAGAAGGGAATTCATATCTGGCATCACATCGACGGAGCTTTCGGAGGCTTCTTCGCCGCGATGGGCGCCGCTCAACGCGCTTTTCTGGGAGCTGAGGCCTCCGCCGCGCTGAATGCCCTGGCCCGGGCGGATTCGATCACCTTGGACCCGCACAAGCTAGGCTATGTCCCCTATTCTTGCGGATCGTTCCTCGCACGTGACCGACGCGACTACTTCGTCAAAGGCTTCTCCGCGCCTTACGTGCAGTTCGACTCCACGAGGGACCGTGGGCCATTTACCCTCGAAGGTTCGAGATCAGCCGCCGGCGCCGTCGCTACCTGGATGATCTCCCGAACCGTCGGCCTGGACGAAAACGGCTATGGAAAGATCTTGAGCCGGACTGTCCAGACCAAGCAGCTTCTCGAAGACTCGCTTCGCGACTTGAGCCCCTTGATTCGCCTAGCGCCAGGGACTCATTCGAATATCCTTTGCTTCACCTACGCGCATCAAGGCGAACCTCTTTCCCGAACCAATTCGCGGATCGAGGCGCTCTTCCAGTCGCTTTCGACCGAAGGCACCGGTCAGTTCTTCGCCTCGATGACCCGGCTGCGTTGGCCCTCTTACGGGGCCTACCTGGATTCCTTCATCCGAAACTGGAGGGCTGAGCAAGATGCGGAGGAATTGGTCCTTCTGCGACTTTGCCTGATGAACCCGTTTTTCAGCTCGAAAGAAACGCAGGTCGATTTCAGAGCCGAACTCCTGCGGGAGCTCTGGCGGTTACTCATGCGGGAAGAAGCCGGGAGCCGTCGATGAAATCAGGCAAAAGAGGCCCTCTCCACGAGACGACCCTACCAAAAGCGAGTGCTGCTCTCTTGAACGGCATCCTGATCCTGTTTTTCGGGACCCTGGCGGCGGGATTGGTTTTCCGGGCGCAGCTGGCCGGATGGATCGTTTTGGATCCCGGCTTTGAGCTCCGGCGTGCTCACTCCCACCTTGGGTTCTACGGCGTCCTGTTTCCCGTCAGCTGGTATCTTTGGAACGAGAAGGCCAAAGGATTGCCCAACGGCTGGCCCCTCCTTCTCTATTTCGCGCTGGCCGCAGCCAGCGGCATTGGCTTCTTCATCCAAGGCTATGGACCCTTCACGATCGCGGCCTCGACAGGCGTGCTCTTCGTCTGGCTGGCGATCGCCATCAGGAACTTCAGCTTCGATGATGTCCGGCGGAGGAGCTGGCTTTCGGTCATGCCCACCGCGATCTTCATGGCCTCGCTTCTGGTTGGAACCGTAGCGGTCATGAATCGGCGGGACCCGGCGCTGGCATCGCGTCTCGCTCGCACATTTCTTTCCCTTCTACTCTTCGGCGGCATCCTGCCCGCGGTAATTTCATCGTTGGGCGGAGCAGCGCCTCGCGCGGGCGTCTGGCTTCTCGCCAGCCTCGCTGCCGGCATCAGCCTGACGGGCGCTCACTCGCATCCGTTTTTTTCAATCGGTCTGATCGCCCTGGGAGGATTGATCCTCGCTTCATTCTGGAGATCGCCTCCCCACTCGAATCCGCTCTCGTCGCGCGCCTGTTGGCATTGGCGAATCTTCGCCGTGGGGCTGATGGCGACGGGTGCGAGCCTACTGCCTCATCATCATTCAGCGGCCATCGCGGGCGTGCACTACCTGGTACTGGGCCCGGTTATTCTGAGCTTTGCTGCCAAAATCCCGGGATTTCGTCCTTCACGCATCGAGAACCTGGCATACGAGCTGAGCGTGATCGCGATGGTCGCGACGATCGGGCTGCAACAGGAGGTGCCCGGCGCTTACCTTCAGCTGCAGAAGCTTTCCGCGGTCTTCGGCGCGCTAGTCGTGGCAAGCGCGCTCTTCAGCGCGTTGAAGGGCGCGACCCGAAAGCGGTCTCGGCGCAGATCCTCCGAGCGCTCACCACTTCAGCCTGGGCGCCCGTCGATCCTGGGCGATCCCAGCATCGGCGCGTAGACGAACAGAAAAATGACGAAAGAGGCGATCCACAGGACAGCCGAGACCTCCCAGGCGCGAACAATCTCGCCTGGGAGGATGAGCGGCCCCAGCACGCGCGCCAGAGCCGAGAGATTCAAGAGATAGTACCCCACGACGGTGAGCGCGTGAGGATGCAAGCGGCGCCCGGTATGCCCCAGCGAGACTCGGCTGATCATCCCGTAGATGATCACTCCCAAGCCCCCGACAGTGAACGCATGAATCGCCACGCTTCTGGCAAGGATCCCGAACCCCGAGAGCCCTGAAAGCGCGAAACCGGCGACCAGCCAGAAATAGCCTACGTGCAGTACCCAGATCAGCGGTATCCTGCGAATCCTTCTGACGTACCAACCCATCAGGCGAACGATGTGCACGCCTGCCGTCGCGAGAGCGACGATCGAGAAGACCCGAGAGCCCGGCCAAAACGCATCCAGGACGAGGAACGCGGCAACGCTCGAGTGGCTGAGGAGCTCCACTCCCTCCCAAGTCCTGGGCTGACGTTTTGCGATCGTGCTTTCGGTGAAGAACGGGATCACACGGCCACCCATGAAGACCAGGATCACGATGACTGTGTCGAGCGCAAGCCAGATCCCGCTGCGCGCATAGCCCTCCCATACCCCCAGCCACTGAAGGTGCATCAGGAGATTGGCTCCGAAGAAAAGAGCGAAAAAAAGAAAGAAGACACGCTCGACCTTGAGCTCGGGATCGCGAAGGTACGGGATCATGAAGTAAGCCAGAAGCGGATAGAATGCGAGATCCGCTACCGCCACCCACGCTCCGGGCGCGGACGGCAGGAACATTAAGAGACGAGCGGCCGCCCAAACGCCCACCAGAATCTTCAAAGGCGTCCCGTGAAGGCCTCGAATACCGGTCCAGTTCTGGGCGGCCGTCAGAACGAATCCTGCGATGATTGCCGCGGTGAATCCGAAGATCATTTCGTGCGCATGCCAGAAAATAGGGTCCCCATAGCCGGGGCGCGACAAGACTCCCATGAGATGCGCGATCCAAACGCCCATCACGAGCGCAGCGTGAAGCGCGCCGAACAGAAAGAACGGCCTGAATGCGAGCTGCCAAAGGCTGCTTCCTAGCATCACTTTTCTCCCCTTCGATGATCAATCTCCGTTCTTACCTCAAATCGGGCCACGCCGCATGGTCCAATGCTCCAACCGGCGAAGGGACAATCTGCCTCACGGAGAAGTGCAAAAGTCCCATATCCATCTCCGCGAAATTTTAGATCCTCAGGATTCCGGCAATTTGAGCCTGGCAAAGGTCCTGCAACATGTCCCCGAGACGGAGGAAACTATGCCTGCTGCTTTCCCGCATGAGTACAAAGCCAAAATAACCTGGAAAAAAGATCGCGAAGGACTCCTTGAAGCCGCTTCCCAACCGGCGATCCTGGGAGGGCCACCTCCGCAATTCGACGGAAGCGCTGAATACTGGAGCCCTGAGGAGCTTTTGCTCTCCTCGGTCCAGCTCTGCCTGATGACCACCTTCCAGGCGCTGCTCGCAAAGACCCCGGTCAAGCTCCAATCCTACGAGAGCGAGATTCGCGGTCTCCTCGATAAAACGAAAGACGGCATTCGATTCACCCAGATCCGGGCCCAAGTGCGACTCTCGGCGGACGATCAGCAGAAGGCCGAGGAGATGCTTCTCAAATCCAAGAAATACTGCATCATCTCCAACGCGCTGAACGTGCCGGTCGAGTTGGTAATCGACAGAAGCTGAGCCCTCGCAAGGCGAAGCCTTTCAAGCTAGGATTTCGTACCGCGCCTTTTCTCGATGAGGATTCTCAGCTTGTCCCGTTCGCCGGTGCGATCCCAGTCGCGCGGGCCATCGATCCGCTCGAGGATCTCTCCGTCCGGTCCGACCAGAAAGCTCGTCGGGAAAGTCTTGACCCCGTAGTCGCGGATCACTCCTCCATACTGATCGATCGCCACGGGGAACGCGATCCCATGAGATGCGACCCACTTTCGGGTCGCATCGCGGTTATCGGCGGCGATTCCAACGACTTCGAACGGCAGGCCTTTCAACGCCCGCGACAGCCTCTGCAGCGCCGGCATCTCCTTCACGCAAGGCTCGCACCAGGTTGCCCAGAAGTGCAGCAGGACGAACTTGCCTCGCAGATCCTCGATGCGCAGCTCACCGCCGTTCAGCGTCTTCAGCTCGAAGCTCGCGGCCTGAGGGGCGGCCCGTTCTGCGAGCGCCGGCGTCGGAGCTCCGCACTCGACTCCCAATGCCGCCAAAACTCCCAACAGAATGGACCGCCCCATGGCCTCAGAACCCCCAGGTCAGTGATGCCAGCCAACGGGAGTCCAGGACCTGCTGGACTCCGTTCATCCTCTGATAGATCGGAAGCTGGAACTTGAGCTCGAGGCTCCCCGCCGTCCCGGGGATCTTTCCCTGCAGCACGGGCGAGAGGAAGATCGAATGCAGTCCCGTATTTCCCGGATTGTCCACCATCGAGGTCAAGCGCGTGTACTTCCCCTCACGATCCTCGTCGGCTCCCGCGATGATCCCAGTCAGATCCAGTCCCAGGTTCACGTAGTCATGAACCTGGTAGCGGGACGCGACCTCGTACGTGAACTGCGAACCGAAGCGATAGCCCTCGTCCCCGACGGTCGTCCAGTGATAAAGCAGATTGGCCTGGAGGATCAGCGGATACCAGGCTCGCAGGTAATTCAGCGCCAGGATCGGATCCCAGGATCCGCTTCCAGGCTGCATCATCGCATGGACGTAGCTCCCGCTCGCGGTTTTCACGTCGTTTTTGCCAGTGGGGAATTTCAATCCCCCTCCCACCGAGAAGCGATGCTCGGGCCTGATCGGAGCGTCAGTGAATACGGTGTAGTAAGCCAGGACCGAAACGTCGCCGATGCCGCGAACCTGGTCCATGTCGTGATCCATGACCATGCCCATGGAGCTTTTCATCCGCATGCTCATATCATTGATCACGTAAGGGACGAATCCCAGCACCGTCAGCCGCTCAGTCACCGGCTTGGCCAGTGTGAGAGTGAGCTTTTTCATCGTCATTTTCGTCGGCACCGAATAAGCGTTGCCCATGCTCCAGCGCTCGGTCAGGACCGAATCCGGAGCGAGGCTCCCGGTACCGCTCTTGAGGGTTTCCATATCGCTCATTTCGTATTGAAGGGAGACCCCCAGATTCGGGGCGAGCGTCACTCCTGAAGTCGCGGCGGCCCCCAGGCAACAAGACATCCCGCACTCGCCCAGCGCGAGAGATGTCGATGGATCAAAGAAAAAGACAAGCGAGGCAAGAGCCGCCCAGGCTCCGCCCGAATAGACGTGTTTCATACTTCCTCCGATGAAAGCGTTTGATTTCGTGATTTCGAGAAAACTGAAAAGACGAAATCAAGCGGATGGAGGGCGGGTCGGAGGCTCTGAGTCCCAGTCACTCCAGGACGGAAGTTTCGTGAATGGTTCGCGCGCGGGGTTGGAATCTAAAACGGGAATGCCAGGCAGGTTCGTCAGGCAGAAGCGTTCGAGCTTACGCTCTTGAAGAGTCTTGGGATCTTTCTTGGCCTTCTCCTCTTGGCCCTGGCCTTCGCGGATCTGATGACACAGATTACATGGGTTCTTTCCCCCGAAGGTCTTGACCACGGCCTCGGCGATTGGCGCCTGACGGGAGTAATCGTAGAGCATCTTGCCCCAGGCGAACGACTGCAGCACCAGCCAATGGCCGCCGATCGAACTGAAAAAGATCAGCAGGCAACCGACCGCAGTCATGCGAAGGGAACGACGATGGCTCAACCCTGCTCCTCCCGTCTATTTTCCAGCAGCTTTCTTCAGCGCGGCGACCGTGCTCGCGGGATCCTGCCTGAGTCCAACCTGCTGATGCAGGATCACGCCTTCCCGATCGAGGACGCTGATCACGTTGGAATGGGAGAACTCCCCTTCTTGGTCCTTCTTGTAGCGGATACCGAACACCGCCGCGACCTCGCGTACGGCATCTTCGGACGCGGTCAGCAACGTCCAGCGCTTCAGATCCAGCTCGCGCTGCTTGGCGAATTCCTTGAGTTTGGCTGGCGTATCGCGTTTGGAATCCATGGTGAATAGCACGAATTGAACCTGATCCTTCAGCTGGGCCGGGATCTTGTCTTCGATCCTCTGCAGATCGGAGATGATGATCGGGCAAGCCATCTTGCAGGAAGTGTAGAGCAGCGTCGTCACGACGAGCTTGCCCTTGAACTCGGGGAGCTTCCGCTTCTTGCCGTCCTGATCGGTCCAGGCGGCCTCCAGCTGATAGACCGAATCATCTCTCAAGGCATCAGGCCTTTGCTGATCCATCGCGTCTCCCGCGGCATGGTGGTGATGGGAGTGGGAACCGCCTGAGCTTTGCGCGAGCCCTTGCGAAATGCCCAAAAGCAGGCCGACGAAAACCAGAATCCAAGTCGTCATTTCTTTCCCTCCCTACTTGCTGCCCGAACGAGCGCAGCGAAAGCCCAGATTGGGCACCGTGAACGAAGCCTTCAGGCTGCTTCGAAAGCCATATCTCAAATACTTGGGGTAATCCGACGTATCCTTCGCGGCCATGCTTCCCCCTCCGCAGAAAAGCCCCGACTCGTCGGAGCTGTCGCCCCGGGACTCATCAGTGACGAGGAAGCTATTGAAGTCCTGCGTCCACTCCCAGACCAATCCGAGGAGATCCGATACTCCGTAACGATTCTCTCCGACGCTTCCCACGGCAGGCAAAACCTTCGGATTCGGCGTCGCATGCCACTCCAGCAGGCGCTTGCGAAGCGCTTCCGCGTTTCTTCCCCGGTCATGCGCCGCCAGTTCCCACTGATCCGTGGTCGGAAGCTCCTTGCCCTGGGCGCGGCAATACGCGCTCGCGGCGAACCAGGACACATTCACCACGGGGCTGCCGGCGGGAGCATGAGCCCCCAGAGTCAGCTCGCTCTCCCAATGCCTGAGGTAATTTCGATCAGCGAAGATCGGCTTGACCTTCGATCGCCGCCAGCGAGGATGCTCCTTCACGAAGGCCAGGTACTCGCCGTTCGTCACGGGGTACTTGTCGATCTGAAAAGCCTCGACCCAGACAGGCCGCTTCGATTCGCCCTGCTCCTTTTTGCCGGGACTCGCCTTGCCGGGCGCGATAAAGGGAACGTACTCGCCCGCCGGAATCGAGACCATCGAGCCCCGCGCTGAGGCGGGGCTCGAACGAGTCTCGGCGATCGATGGCGTGCCCCAGAGGCAAATCAGGCCCAGGGCGAGAGCCGAAACGCGCATTTAGTGGGCATCTCCTCCCGCAGTGACCTGCCCTTTGACCTTCGCGGTCTTGACCATGGCCGGCGTCACCACTTTTCCGGAGTTGCCCCAGCTGTTGTAGACGTACGTCAGCACGTTGGCGATGTCTTCATCGCTCAGCTGGAGGGCGGGCATCACGGCGTTGAATTTCTTGCCGTTGACCGTGATCGCGCCCGTCATGCCATGAGCCACCACGCGAATCGCGCGATCCACGCTCGCGTTGAGATAATCGGATTTCGCCAGCGGCGGGAAGGCCGCTTCGACGCCTCTTCCATCAGGCTGATGGCAGGCGGCGCAGTGTTGGCCGTAGACCTGTTTTCCGGCCACCATGCGTTGCTCCTTCGTGGTGGCACGAGGAGGAAGAACCGCGTCCGGCTCGATCGACCGGATGCGCGCGCCTTCAGGCAGGTAAACCTCGTCGCTCAGCTTTCCGGAATAGACGATCTTGTCCTGCTCACCCTCCACTTTCAGCTGCCCCAGCGCTCCTTTGTTGAAAGCTCGGGTCAGGGCATGGTCGACCAGGATGTAGGTCCCCGGCGCGTTGACCTTGAACTCCACCATGGCCGCTCCGCCGGGAGGAATCATCGTGGTCTGGACGTTCTCGTTGATGGCGCTTCCACCCTCGATATAGACCTTATCGAAGATCTCGCCGATCACGTGGAACGCGGAGGCCAGGTTCGGCCCGCCGTTGCCCACGAAGAGACGAACGGTCTCGCCGACCTTCGCCTGCAATGCCTTTTCTCCGAGGAGAGCTCCCACGGCGCCGTTGAAAACCACGTACTCGGCGTGCTCGTCGATCGCCTTCTGCATGCTGAAAGGCTGCAATCCGGCCTGCCCGTTGGGGCCCTTGGTGTAGAAGTCTCCTTGGACGACGTAGTATTCGCGATCGACTTTGGGCAAGCCTTCTCTAGGCTCGACCAGGATCAGGCCGTACATACCGTTCGCCACGTGCATCGCCACAGGCGAAGTCGCGCAGTGATAGACGTAGAGCCCGGGGTTTAGGGCCCGAAAGGAGAAAACGGAGCTATGGCCCGGCGCTGTCAGGGAAGAAGCCGCCCCACCGCCCGGTCCGGTCACCGCATGCAGGTCGATATTGTGAGGGTTCTTGTTGTCAGGGTGGTTGTTCAGATGGAACTCGACCACGTCACCCTCGCGAACCCGCATGAACTTGCCCGGCACCTTGCCGCCGAAAGTCCAGAAGTTGTATTTCACGCCTTCGGAGATCTCCTGGACCTCCTCCTTGATCTCCAGGTGCATCACGACCTTGGTCGGATGCTTTCGGGTGATCGGGGGCGGAACCGCAGGCGGGTCGGTCAGTACGGCCTGCTCCTCTCCCCGGATCGTTTCGGATTCATCGGCCTGACCCGAGAACGGACTCGTGGACGAAGTACTGCAGGCCGCGAAAGCGACCACCGACGCCAAAGCAAGAGGCATTGAATAGCGCATAATCTCCTCCCAATAATTTTGTTTCCAGATCGAATGACCCGCCTGGGGCGATACATCCCATCCGAGAGACAAATCGGCTCATAATGAGGCGAAAAGATCTCTATTACTCACTCTGAGCATTTAACGAGCAAGCCAAATGCCACGAAGTCAAGTCATTTGAGCCGGTAGAATAACGGGGCACCCCTTTTGCCGCAACTGATTGATTTTGCGACTGGGTGTTCCGTGACCCACTCCTCTGGCCCCACTCCCAAGCCCCTGCCCTCATCAAGTCGCCCACGCGCCATTAGGAGAGAAAAAACCAGTTTGGCGTTTCCGACCCAGGCCTGATCTGCTACTG
>CAYNDM010000023.1:14199-17331 GCA_964395265.1 uncultured Bacteriovoracaceae bacterium | reverse complement strand
CCCTCCCCGAAATGCAAATCCACGGCTTGAAGTTCGATTTCCGGAATCGTGCTGACATCAGGCTCGCACTGCGGTTGCCCACCCAGCTCTTGCGAAGCAATTTCGTTGGCGGAATCGACCAGGAGGCTCAGTTCTTGCTCGGTGAGCCTTCCGGTATCGGAGTCGCCATCCGTCCCGAAACGGAAGCTTCCGTCCCGCTCGACTCTAAAACTTCCCTCCGGATCGCAGCTTCCTTCCGGTTGGCATCGCTGGATCCTTTCCACGGCGCTCCACTCGCCTACAGGCGATGTTCCCGGCGCCTGATTGCCGTTGCCGTTGTCATCTCCGCATGCCGCAAACAGGAGACCAAATGCTGCGAGAAACGTGAACCCAATCCCTGATCCCACGATTTGTCTCTTCATGGAGATGCCCATATGCAATCTGGAGACCGACCCTGATGGAATACCGCGCGCTATCGAGACGTGCGAGAACCCCGTAGATTCGGCTGCGCCAAGACTTGTGATCGGGCCAGCTCCGACCCGAGCGCTCGAAGAACTGCTTCTGCCTTTTCCTGGGAAGAATATCCCGCGACACAAGCAGCGACGACCATCTCGCTTCCTGGAGAGGGCGAAGTCCGCAGGATTCCCACGTTGCAGAGTCGTCTCACTTGGGTGCCTGTCTTCTGCGCGAATCGGATCCCCGGGGGCAACCCGGCTTTGATTCTCTTTTCTCCGGTTCTCATGGATTCCATCAGCGAAATGAGCCGATTCGTCCCCTCGGACGAGAGAAGATCTCCTTCAACCAGTCTCTCCAGAAGAATTCCAAAAGCCGACAGCGACCCCGAATTCCTGCCTTTCTGGTAATAGCGCTCGAAGGCTTCCTCGATCGATGCCACTCGAGCCTGACTTTTCGTGATTCCCATTTTCGAGATTAGGGCCTCGAAGCGATCCGTGAGATCCCTGTGTCGCTTCAATTCGATGAAATCCCGGTTGGTAAGGTTTTTCGCGTTTTCATGGATCTGGGAATAGGCTTCGTACCTGACGTCCAGGATGGAAGTGAGCTGACCAAAGCCCTGTGGCATCATGCGCTTTACCCGCGAGTTCAGCTCGCGGACACCGATTCGATCGATGAGGAGATCCGTTGCGGTGCTATCGCTTTCGATCAACATGAGCTCCAATAGTCTCTCGATCGTAAAACGTTCTCCCGGCTTTCTACTCAAGAGCGCTCCAGCCCCGTCGACGTAATCCGATTCCCTCAAGGTCAGCTTCTCACGGAGCGAGAGAACTCCTTCCTCCTGCAACTGGAGCAGAACGATGGCCACGAGAATCTTGGCGGTCGACGCGAGATACCAGGTCTCGGTCGCATGGTAGTCGAGTTGCGTATCGTCCGATAGCCGTTTAACGAAGACGCCGAGATTCCCCTCTGAGGTTTCGTCAAGCTCGATGATCTTTTGCCGAAGCGCGGCTATCCAGTCCGGCCTGGATTCGCTGGCGCCGGACGAGACTATCGTCGGTATGAGCACCAGAACGAGAATGCGCAAGGGCACGCCCATTCCTCATGGCTCTGCAAGAAAAACTCCCGAGTCCGTCACGGCCCGTCCCAGCTTTCGCATCGCCCCTTCTGCTCGAAAAAGCGAAGAAAATCCACTTGCGCAAGCCGCGATGACGATCCTTCGGCCGCTGTTTTCCTGAGGCCATGCGACGCCAAGGTCGCAGATGCGACGATGTTGTGTTCCGGTCTTGTGCGCGAAGACCGTTCCAGCGGGAAGCGCCGCCTTGACCCTGCGGGCTCCTGTTTCCACCCGGGTCAGAGCATCGATCAGCGTTCGCCGAGAAGTATGACTCAATCGCTCTCCTTCGAAAATTCTCTCAAGCAGCTCGCCGTAGGCTCGCAATGTCCCGGAGTTCAACCGGGTTTTGTAGTAGGATTCATAGGCTTCGTCGAGTCGGCTCCTGACAAAGCTGCTCTCGTCGATGCCGAGCAAGCGCGCGAACTCGGATCGCTTTCCCTTTTCATGCCGAATCGACTTAAGGCGGATGAAATCCTGGTTCCGTAGCTCGATGGCACGGGGATGAAGACCGCTATAGGCCCGACGCCTCACCTCAGAGAGAGTGGTGATCCTGGAGAAGCCTCTGGGAACCCATGACTTCAGGGTTCGATTCACCCGGCTCAGTCCCACTTGCCGGATCAGCAAGTCTGTCGCCGTATTGTCACTGTGAATCAGCATCTGCTCAAACAGATAGTGAACGCTCAGCTTGGTTCCAGGCGGATGCGAGTTGGTCTCGCCCGCCCCGTCCACGTAATCCGATTCCCCGAGCTCGATCTCGGAGGACATCGAAAGCTCGCCGCGATCGATTCTTTGCAGGACCTCGATTGCGACGGGAACCTTTACCCCCGAAGCCAGGTACCAGCTCTGGTCCGCCCTCCATGAAAACGACTCGCCCGTGGATAAATCCTTCACGAAAAGGCCAAGCTGTCCCGGATAGGCCTTTTCGATCCTGGCCAGGCTCTTTCTGAGCGAAGCAGGCCAGCGTTTCGCTCTTTTCACGTCATTCGAATGGGTCTTCGCCGCCAAGGCGCTTGGCATCGCCATCGCTAGAATCAGCGCTAAGATTTTTCCTGAACCCATCGCAATATCCTCAACCAAGCCACGGTCAATACGAATAAAAACGCCGTCAAGGATAGAGCATGCGGGTATGAAACGCTACGCCAATAATCTAGTAAGTAACGATAAAAAACAAAGATGACGAAGATATGGAACACGAATGCCTGCAATGGCTGCTTGCCTAGAATCAAAAGCGGACGGGCAATCGAAGCCAGCCGATCGCCTCCGAACAGAGCCCCAGAAAACGCAAAGAGCGCTCCACCCAGGCTGAAAAGCATAAAGGGAATCTCCGGAGGGTGCTTCCCTTGGTTTCGTGCGATCGCCAGGAGCTCCGCCTGGAGATTCGGCATTGCGTACCAGAGAAAAGCAAGCAGCAGAGCGAACGCCGTAGCACTCAATCCTACTACCATCGCCACCTTACTGATCTCGCCGCGAGCCATCCGTCTCACGCCCTCACCGATCATCAAGCCTCCGAGGACCAGCGGTGCGCGAGTGATCTGACCCCAAGCGTAGTGATCCCGGTGTTCCACCAACACCTCCTGGAGCAT
>CAYNDM010000023.1:12919-14189 GCA_964395265.1 uncultured Bacteriovoracaceae bacterium | reverse complement strand
GTCCCATCGCCCCGCCTCGAGGAAATTTCGGATGAGAGGGGCGGAAACGATCAAAACCATGACCACACCGCCTCTGACGAACCAACCCACTTGCTTCCAGAAGGGCAGCACGAAAGGGACCCAAAGCAGCGCGAGCGCATAGAACCCAAGGATCTCCGAGTACACCGGAAACGCTCGGTAAAGCAGCGTATCGAGAACTTCCTGCCGCGAATAGATCTGCGTCATCTCGACGATCGTCAGCACCTTGTACCAGAAGAAGACCACCACTCCGCGGATCAGCAATCTGCGCCGCAAATCGGGCCAGCGGGGGGTTCCGGCGTACGGCAGATGAGCGATCGCGAGTGAGATCCCGAAAACCAGGAAAAACAACGTCGACGACAACTTCGTGACCAGATGCACGGGGACCAATCCCCAACCGGGAATCTGGTCCAGGCCCACTAACGCAACCACTCCGTGGCTGAGGATCATCAGCGCGATGGCCACACCGCGAGCCAGGTCGATCGCCACGATTCGGGATGCGTGCACGGATGAGGTCTCACGTTGAATGGGTTTGGCGTAGCTCGATGACATGCACCGCTACGCTAAAAGGCACTCTTCGTGCCATCTTCTCGAATGGATCAGCAGTCGGATCCGAACGACGCGTCCCGCTCAGGCTCGCCGATCACTTGAGCGGCGAGAGAACGAAGAAGTTCGGCTCTTTCGTGTTCTTTCGATCAATGGCGATCAACGGACGGTTTTCCTCGTCGATGACCATGCCTTCCGGTTGCTTGATCGAGGAAGGAATAGACCAGAACCTGCTCACCTTGAGCTGTTCCTTGTTCGGCTTGAGCCTGTTCCCAATTTTCCCGATCAGGTTGCGTTGATCGCCCAATACGTAGAGCGTTCCTTTAGCGTCGACGTTCAACCCGCTCGAATCCTCCAGAAGCGCCTCCATGTCCTTGACGAATCTCCAAGTGAAAACTGGAACGAATGGCGTGGACCGATTCTCGGGCAACGGAAAACTCCCCTTGCTCTCGATAGAAAGAGACGGCTTGTAACCCGAGGGTCTTGTCCCTTTTGAAGCGAATTCGATGATTCTGAGCGGATTCTTCTCTTTCACAACCAGGAAGTGCCCATTGGCAAGAGGAAGCAGTCCTTCGCCGCCAGAATTGGTATCAGGATCCGGCGTCGCCCCTGGAGCGCTCTGATCGTCGAAGGACAATACGATCGTCGCCTCTATTTTTTTGAGATCCGCTGCCACGACCAGGACCTGTGCGGGATTCTCCGGGAT
>CAYNDM010000023.1:0-12909 GCA_964395265.1 uncultured Bacteriovoracaceae bacterium | reverse complement strand
CACGGGAAGGAGATCCTTTCTCCGGCGATACCAGTCAACTAGATAGATCTTGTGCTCCCGATCGCCCACGACGACCAGCTCGCGGCGCTTGGTCTCCTGATTGGTCCTCCAAGCGATTCCGGATATCTCCAGCGCCGGGATCGTGTAACTCTCGAGGATCGTCAAAGGAGATATCCTCGGGGCTTTTGCTTTCTTTTCCGCGAAGGCATGGATAGAGCACACGAATGCCAGAGCCGGGACCAGCCACTTCATCCTGATCTTCATCATCGAGCCATTGTCTCATATCTCTTTTGATGCGCAATTGCCGTCAAACATTCGACGCCACAAAAAAGATGGAGAAAAATTGACGGAATACCAATCCGAGACTCACAATTGACCGATGAGCATTACTTCACGCAGTCGTCCGGCCGTCTCCTCGATTCTTTTCTTGAACCTCTTATCATGGCTGTGCGGCTGCGGAATTCCCAAGGTCGACACGATCTATTCGGCGAGCTCAGTCTTCGATGAACAGTCCCAAAGAGTGATCCTGGTCAGCTTCGACGGGGCCCGTCCCGACGCCCTCGAAGCAACCAGCACCCCACACATCCATTCGCTCATAGAAGCCGGCGCCTATTCTTTCTCCGCTCGGTCCGTCTACCCCTCGATCACTCTCGTGAATCATGCATCGATGATTTCCGGTGTCGGGCCAGAGAAACACGGGATTCACTGGAACACCTACGTCCCGGAGAACGGGTTGCTCAACGTTCCCAGTATTTTCGATCAGGCGCGAGCCAAAGGATTGGTCACCGCCATGGTCGCTGGCAAGGACAAATTCAGGCATTTGAACCGGATCGGGAGCCTGAGCGCGTTCGAGATCGAGGACGGCACTCCATACAGCGTCGCCAAGAAGGCGATGTCCGTGCTGATCAAGCACCGTCCCCACCTGCTCATGGTTCACTTCCGTCACGGGGACTCTGCGGGTCATGAGCATGGTTGGATGAGCCGCGAGCAGCTGGACGCGTTCACAGAGGCGGACCAGGCGCTTGGCCACATCCTTCATGCGGTGAACGCGCTCGGCATGTTCGAAAGCACCACGGTCCTGATTACCGCTGATCATGGCGGTCATGGAAAGAAACACGGAACCGACGATCCGGTCGACATGACGATCCCCTGGATCGCGGCCGGGGCGGAAGTCCCATTGCGCGGAACAATCGATAGAGGTGTGAGCACCATCGACACTGCGGCCACTATCGCGGATCTGTTGGAGCTCGATGTTCCGCAGAACTGGGACGGACTCTCGGTCTTTCGCTGATCGATTCATTAGAGTCGATCGAGCCCTCAGAGTCGGAGATCCGACGGACTTACCCCGCCTCCCCGGCCCGATCTGGCTCCTTCAAAAAGCGCGCGAGAAGCAAGACTGCCGCGGCGACATAGGCGATTCCAGCCGGCATCCACATGATAGCGCCGGCGATCTGCTGGTCTTGTAGCGCGGTCCATCCGTAAAACTCCGATCGCCCGATATACGTGCGGTACCAGACTTCGGGCGAAAGAGTCATCAGAGCTCCTAAGATCATCGCATGCAGCGAGGCCACGAACAGATAAACCACTCCTGCCACAGGTTGGATCCTTCCGAGCACATAGGGCTCCAGCAGAACGCGCCAGAAAAGATACGAGGCGAAGAAAAACGCCAGATGCTGAGCGTCATGCACCTGGGCATCGCTCAAGGCAGCCTCATAGAGCGCTGGGATGTGCCAAATCCAAAGGGTGACGGAGTAAAGAACCCAAGCCACTATAGGTCTTGCCCAACGCGATAACCGGGGAATCCAGGCCATCGACCGGGGCGGTTTGAAGGCCCAGAGCGCTACGTAACCGGGAGCTCCGATCGCGACCAGCGGCGCCGCGACCATCATCAGCAAAGTGTGCTGGAGCATATGGACCCAAGCCAGCGCGTCGCTGAAGGAATCCACGGGTGAAACCAGCGCGATCAAAATCGCCAGGATGCCGGCGAAATAGCATGCCGCATGCTTCGGTGTAACCCTCAAGCGGGCCCCGGCTCCCCGTACTCTGAGCGCGGAGAGGCCACGGCAGTAGACCAGGACGAAAGCACTGACACCCAGGAGGACCGAAGGAGCGAGGTTCCAGCTCGACCATCCCAACCTTGCGAGTTGCCCTTCGGCTGAATGCGCCAGCATTCTCTCGAGCATATCAGCATCCCTCCAGTAGGAGGAAAATCGGAACGGTCTGAGCCAGGATCACCAGCAGGAAAATGCCGTCTGCGATCAATCCGACGTAGCAGATGAAGCGCTCGCGACATTTCCAGGCGATACAAGCTGACCAAAGCGTGACGGCCAGAGCCAGCATCGTGGCTCCGCTCAGAAGGATCGCCGCCGCAAGTCGAGCATCGAGAACACAAAGGAACTCACCGATCGCATAAGTCGTCAGAAGGTGAAAGAGCCAGGCCAAAGCCCCTCCCAAAAGCGCGAACCACCAGGATATTCGCTGCCGAGTCTCCGCATTCATCTAATCCACCTCGGAGAAAGGTAGAGAACGGCGAAGCTCAAGAGTCCCAGCACCACGGTCGCGTACCAGATCATGGAAGTAATTTGCATCTGGGCGACCATGTAGCCCTCATCGAGGCGGAAGGCGTGCTTCATGGTTCGTATCGCCGCCGCGACCAGGAACATGACACCTACCGAAACAAGAGCCAGAACATGCCATGTCAGCACGTGGAAGATCGACCCATAGGCATGGCTTTGTGGCGTGAACACCTGGGAAATCAGGTGCTCCACGAGCAGAAAGACCAGCGCCGCTCCCAGCAACGCGGTCAAGGCGAGCGCCGAGATCGATGCCCGTGCGTGTCCATTTCGATGGGCATGCACGGCGAAGAAATAGGTGAACCCACTCACAGGAAGGATCCCGTAGATCATCATAGGCTGGAACAGCCTCGGCACAGGCCCACCATCTTGGGGCCAGACGGGGGAATAAAGCCAAAGATAGAAATACGAGTAGAAAAGAATGCCGAAGACTGTCCCGACAACCGCAAGGCTTCCAGCCATCGCCCACCATCCGGAAGAAGAAGTTCCCGTCGGCTGCAACGGAAGGCCGGTTCGCTCTCCCAGCTTGCTTTTCCTGATTTGCTCGAGGCCGTCGTCATCCGGCCAGACCCAGTAGATCGCCGCGATGATGGTGAACGCCAAAGCCCCAGCGGCCAGAAGATAGGCTTTGAACAGAGTGGCGACGGACATGACGAACATTCCCAATGCGGCGATGATCGGAACATAGGATGGCCCCGACACGCGCTGAATCGCCTGCGGCCTGGCGTAGACGGCATCGGTAATCAACGCCGCCCTCCATTCAGATGGCTCGGACTCGAGAAGCTTCGATATCCTTTCGAGCTCGGGATCCCGTTGCCGATCCCCGGCCCAGAGCGGATAGCGGCCGTAGACAACAGGAGGCGCAAGGTACACATAGTTCGGCATGTCCGCCGTGACCGCCCACTCCTGGGTTCCGGCGCCCCAGGGGTTTCTTTCCGCATTTTTCGCATTTCTGTAGGCAAGAAATACATTCAACGGGATCAAAACGAATCCAAGACCCAGGACAAAAGCCCCCACCGTCGAAAGCATGTTGAGAAAACCCACGTCGAGGGCTTCCGGATAGGTGTAAACGCGTCTGGGCATGCCGCGAAGACCCATGACGTGCATCGGGAAAAACGTCAAATTGAAGCCGATGAAAACCAGCCAGAAACTCCACTTTCCAAGCCTCTCACCGGGCATCTTGCCGAGAAAAAGCGGAAGCCAATAGTGGATCGCTCCCAGGATCGGAAAAACCACGCCGCCGATCAGTACATAATGGAAATGAGCGACGACGAAATAGGTATCATGAACCTGAAGATCGAAAGGCAGTATCGCGACCATCACCCCAGTGAGTCCGCCGATCACGAAAATGAACAGAAAGCCCAAAACGTAAAGCATCGCAGTTTGCAGCTGAGGCCTGGTCCTCCAGAGTGTCGCGATCCAGGCGAATACCTGGATTCCGCTCGCGATCCCGATCATGAGACTCGCAGCGACGAAAAAACCCATGGACACGTCCGGCATCCCGGTCGTGAACATATGGTGCACCCAAAGCCCGAAGCTCAGGAACCCGATGACCAGAAGCGCGATCACGATGAGCTCGTATCCGGCGATGGGTCGCCTGGCGAAGGTGGGAATGATCATGGAGATCATACCGGTCGCCGGAATGAACATGATGTAGACGTCCGGATGTCCGAAGAACCAAAAGATATGCTGCCAAAGGAGCGGATTGCCTCCGCCCGTGGGATCGAAGAACCGGGTCCCTATCGCGCGATCGAGCTCGATCAACACAGTGCCGCCCAACAAGGTCGCGAAGGCGAAGATGATCAGGAAGCCCGTGACCAGCCAGGCCCAGGCGAAAAGCGGCATCCTGGCCAGAGTCATTCCCGGCGCGCGGAACTTCAGGATCGTCGTAACGATCTCCAGGCCCGTGCCGATGCCGGCGATCTCGATGAAGCCCAGGCCCACGAGGAGGAAATCGACTCCGAGCCCCGAGTACTTCGACAGCGATACCGGTGGATAGAAAAACCAACCCGTGTCGGGCACCGCGTGAAAAAGGAATCCACTATAGAAAATGAGCCCGCCTACGAAAAATACCCAGAAACTGAACGCGCTCATCCGCGGAAAAGCCATTTCCCTGGATCCGATGATCTGCGGCAGAATGAAAATAGCGATCCCTTCCAGAAAGGGAAGAATCACCAGATACATCATCGTCGATCCGTGCATGGTGAAAAGCTGGTTGTAGACCTCGGGTCCGATCAACGTGTTGTTCGGGACCACGAGCTGGAGCCGGATGAGAAGGGCCATGATCCCGGCAAGAAAAAAAAAGACCATCGACGCGACCATGAACCGCGCGCCGTAAGGCTGGTTGTTCACGGACTTGAACCAGTCCTGAAAACCCGACGGCGCCCTCCAGACGCTTTCGAAACGCTCTCTCTTCGTGTTCGAGTCGTGCTCGTTCATCTGAGCCTCATGAGAAAGTCGACCAGTTGGTGAAGCTCGTGAGGATCGATCGAGGTTGGAGGCATCTTGTTCCCCGGCTTGAGCGCCTGGGGATCGGCGATCCAGCCCGCGAGATTTCCAAAATTATTCGGTACCGTGCCCGCTCCCAAACTAAGCCGGCTCCCGATATGCGTGAGATCTGGCCCAGCCGCTCCCTCCGCGGGCAAGCCGCGAATGGAATGGCATTCGGCACAGCCGACTCGCTCGAAAATCTTCCAGCCCTTCGCCAGCCGTGGCTCGTCGGAAAGCAGTAAGGGCTTTCTTTTCTCCGATAGCCAGGCATCGAACTCTTCCGGCGGCAGCGCAACGACGTAAAGGGCCATGCGGGCGTGCTGGACACCGCAAAACTCCGCGCACTGTCCCCAGTAGCGCCCTGGCTTCTTCGCTTCGAACCAGTGGACATTGCGCAAGCCGGGAATGAGATCGGTTTTTCCTCCCAGGCTTGGAATCCAAAGGCTGTGGATCACGTCTTTTGCCTCGAGCTCGATGCGAACCGGACGCCCCACCGGAACGTAGATCTCGTTGGCGATCGTCACGCCCTCCTCCAGGTAACGCACATCCCACCACCACATATGTCCGGTCACCCGCAAGCTGAGCGCTTCGGTCGGGGCCCTGAGGGAGCCGGTCAGGATCAAGGCGTAGATCAGCAGGGTCACCAGGACCAACGAAGGAAAAACAATGCCGCCCCCGACGATGAAGCGTTGATGGCCGAACGGAGGCACGGATTTCTCGTCAGATCGGCGCCGCAAAAAGACGGCGAACAAGGTCAGGAGCATCACGATCACGAAAACCGCACCCAGCCCGTAGATCAGAATCCAGGAAAGAGTGGCCAGAGACTCGGCCTGGGGGCTCGCGGGAGTGAGCGCGGAGGTCCAGGCTTCGATCATCGCGACTCACTTCCTTCGTGATCCGGGCTAAATTCCGCCGGGAAGGTTTGCGCGACAAGCACGAAGTCCGCGATCTGATCGAGCTCCTCCTCTGCCATTCTTCCGCGGTAGGCGGGCATCGCGATATCTTCGGGCGGTTCGAGAATGATGCGCTTGAGCTCCTGTTTAGAGAACCTGTGGCGGGTTCCGGTCAGGTTTGGCGCGAACCCCGAGCCATGACCACCGATCGCATGGCAGGTAGAGCATCCATAGGTCACGAATTGCTGCTGTCCGCGCGCGGCCGAATCCGACAGATGAATCCCCGGGGGCAAAGGTGGCAATGAATCGCGCGGCCAGGCGGTCCACGGAGAATGGACGCGCAAGCTGCTCAAAGCGAGGATCCCGATGACCAGCAGGCTCAGTGAGACCGCGGCCAAAGGACGCCGGCGCGCGCCTCGGTTTTCGCTTCGATCGATGAATGGAAGGGCAATCAGGATCAGGAGGATTCCTATGGGAAGAATCAAATGGAGGGCGGGAGCCAGGGCTGGGGGAAAATATGCCGTGAGCGCGCTGTACCAGGCGAACCACCATTCCTCGCGCGGGATAGTTTTTCCAAGCAGACTGCCCTCTGACCCCAATTCAGGAGCACCCTGAGTCAGCGCCAAACCGAAAACGATGGCGAATACCACGAACCCGAAGGCATTCGTGCTGAACGCCGTGCGAGGATAGAAATCCTGCCCGGTGGCATCGCTCGACTCCAGATGCTCTCGGAGCTCGATCTGTTCCTCGGCTGAATGGATCTCGACGATCTTCTCAGCCTGGGTCGTCACTCCATGGATCACCACGAGGTAGAGATGGAATCCCACCAGCAGAAGCATCGAGAGCGGAACGAAGATCACGTGAACGGCATAGATCCGGCTCAATGCATTCGCCCCCAACTCCCAGCCTCCCTGAACGAGCTTGACCAGCTCTGGTCCGATCCAGGGAACGCCGTACAAGATGTTCAGCGGAACCTTCATCGCGTAGATCGCGCTCTCGTCCCAACGAAGGGTATAGCCCGTGAACGAATTGGTGATCACCAAGACGAAGAGCACGACCCCGATCAGCCAGGTCCCCTCCCGCGGGGGCAAATAGCCTCCAATGAGGATTTGCCTGAACAGATGATACAGCAGGAACACGATCATGAGCCCGGCGGACCAATAATGGAGCGCTCGAACGAGCCAACCCAGCTTGGCGTGGAGGGTGATCTGCATCATGCTCTCGTACGCGGTATCAGGCGAAGCTGAGTAGGTCAGCGCGAGGAACGAGCCGGTCACGAAGAGCACGACCATCAGCGTGAGCAATGCCCCGCCTCCCCCGTAATACCAAGGTGTCTTGGTAACCCTGTGAAGAACGACTTCTCTCAGGATCGGCTCGAATCCGAAGCGGGATTTCAACCAGGAACTGGCTTTGCGTTTCTCGGCCATTTCGCTCCTTCAAGCCATCGGCGG
Source organism: uncultured Bacteriovoracaceae bacterium (assembly GCA_964395265.1). GTDB lineage: Bacteria > Bdellovibrionota > UBA1018 > UBA1018 > UBA1018 > CAYNDM01. The sequence continues at coordinate 5,502 of CAYNDM010000023.1, read as the reverse complement.
AACGGAGCGAAGATCGATCTCCAGGACTCCTTCGCGAACTCGGTTCTCATAACGCCAGAGCGGGCGCTTCGGAGGTCCCGCTTCTCGCTCGCCCTTCTTGTTGAAGATCCCTCCATGGCAGGGGCAGTAAAACCACTCGCTGCCCGGGTCCCACGTCACTGGGCAGCCGAGATCGGTACAGGAGCGGGAATAAACGATGAACTCCTCGCGATCTTTTCGCCAGACATACACGGCGTTCTTGTCCAGCTCGCTTCGGATTTCAGGATCGGGAATCTGAAGCACGGCTTTCCGCATGCTTCCCTCCGGAAAATCGCTCACTGGGCCAATCGCTCTCCAAAGCTCCCGCTCGTCCTCCTCTAGAACCGGCGAGAGCGTCTTGATCAGCGAGGGCACGCCCACGGCTCCGACTACCGCCAGCCCCATCGCTTTGATCAACCAGGAGAGCCAGGTCCTGCGTTCCATGGGTTAGGGCAGATAGCACCTGATTTCGAGCGCAAACAAGGCGGACTCCGTCATCGCGACGCGGTAGGCCTCGCGCGTGCATCGCCGTCTTGGATGCGCTGGCTCTATTCGAAGTCGTTTGTCTGGGTCATCGTGGCAAGTGGCGTAATGTGCATGGGCTTCATCGCGTACAACTTGAGCTCACTCGGGCTTCACAGGTATCCAAGCGCTCCGCGCAAATACCTCAATCGGGCGGATCCGGAACGTGGTCGCGCTGCTTTCGCCCGTTACGGTTGCGTGGGATGCCACGTCATTCCCGGGGTTCGGATCGCGACAGGCCGGGTGGGCCCCTCACTCGAAGACATTCACCGGCAGTCTTATATTGGAGGAGTCCTGGCCAATACGCCCGAGAACATGGTGAACTGGCTCAGGGACCCCAAGCGCTACTCGCCTGAAACCGCTATGCCCGATCTTCAAGTCAGCGAGGAAGACGCGCGAGACATGGCCGCGTACCTTTTCGCGCAGAAGTGACTCAATGCCCGGGATCGCAGATACCGCAAAGCCCGCGCGAGGCATCGCCGCCTCAAGCCGCGCTGACGCTCCGTCGCAGGAGCCACCCGGTCTCAAGCATCAGCGCTCCACCCATCAATGAACCAAAGACCCAGGCCGCGCCGATCCCAATGAGGATCTGTGCATCCAACATGAGAAACGCTCCTAGAGAGGCCGTGGTCAACGCGCCCAGTTGAAGCGTCCGATGACGCCGGATCCTGGCGATCTCCTCCTTGCTCAGCAGAAGAGCCGCGACCAGGAACGAGCTCCCCAGAAAGAACGCTCCGCAAGCCGCCATGCAGCCGTAGGGCCCTAAAAAGAGGAAAAGCTCCATCAGACCCGGCCCTTTCCCGAGAGTGCGCACTCCGAACTGCGGACAAACCGCCAAAGTCGCCAACCCGACCACGAGGTGGATCATGAAAAGCTTGGCGAAAACCTCCCAGGCGTTTGGAACAAGCTCCCTCTTGACGCTCTCGAGAACCCGTTCGGAAAGAGCCTGAGGCGGGTCAATAGGATCTCCGGTCCGAAACTCGGCATACTCTTTCTGAATCGGATCATTTTCGGTCATAAGCCCTCCCGAGGAGACAGTTTCCCTCTTTTCAATTCGAAATTCCATTTCCAGATCGCGAAGACCGCCGGATAAACCAGCAGCTCAAGAGCGAACGAGCTCAAGACCCCGCCGAGCATCGGAGCCGCGATGCGCTTCATGACATCCGCTCCCGCGCTCGCAGTGCTCGCCCACATGATCGGCAAGAGCGCCATCACCAGGGTAGCGACCGTCATGATCTTCGGACGCACTCGCTTGACCGCGCCATGATGAATGGCCGCCCTAAGCTCATCGAAGCTGGTGAGCCGACCCGCCTTCTTTGCGTCCTCGTAAGCGAGATCCAGGTACAGGAGCATGAAGATGCCGGTTTCGGCATCCACCCCCAAAAGCGCGATCAAACCCACCCAGACCGCGATGCTCATATTGTAATCCAGGAGAAAGAGAAACCAGATCGCTCCGATAGCCGAGAAAGGAACGGCGAGCAGGATGATCGCCGTCTTCTGCCAGGACTTGGTGTTGGCGTAGAGCAAAAGAAGGATGATGAAGAGCGTGATGGGCACGATGACCCTGAGCCTCTCCTTCACCCGGATCATGTTCTCGTACTGCCCGCTCCACTCGAGGGCGACGCCGTTCGGAACCTTGAACTTCTCACTCACGATTTTCTTCGCTTCTTTCACGTACCCGCCGATGTCACGACCCGCCACATCGACATAGACGTAACTCGAAAGCAGGCCGTTCTCGTTCCGGATCATGGCGGGTCCCTGGGCCATGCGGAGATCGGCGATCTGACCCATGGGAATCTGCGCTCCCTCGGGCGTCGATACCAGGACGCGCTTGAGTTCATCGATGTTCGATCTGAAACCGCGAGAATACCGGACATTGATCGAGTAACGCTCGCGCCCCTCGATCGTGGTAGTCACCGGATCGCCTCCTACGGCCGCCATCAGCGCCTCTTGGGCGTCCTCGATGCTGAGCCCGTACCGGGCCAGCTGCTCGCGGTTGAAATCGAATTCTAGGAAGTACCCTCCAGTGATTCTTTCGGCGAACACACTTCGCGTTCCTTTCACCTCCGGTAGGATCCTCTCCAGTTCGACGCCGATCTCCTCCACTTGCTTAAGATCGCTTCCCAAGACCTTGATGCCAACGGGCGTTCGAATTCCCGTGCTCAGCATATCGATTCGATTTCGGATCGGCATTGTCCAGGCATTGGTCGTGCCAGGAAAGCGCGTCGCCTGGTCCATCTCGGCCACAAGCTCCTCCCAGCTCATGAACTTGGGCCATATCCAGGCAAGCGGCGTTTGAAGAATCTCCGGAAGAAAGCTGTACCAACGATCCTTCTGGCGCCACTCGGTCTGAGGCTTCAGGACGATCGTAGTCTCCATCATCGAGAAAGGAGCCGGATCGGTGGAAGTGTCGGCGCGGCCCGCCTTTCCGAAAACCCGCTCGACCTCAGGGAACGATTTCAACACCTGGTCCTGACGCTGCATCAGGTCCTGTGCCGTGCCGACCGAGATGCCGGGCATGGTCGTGGGCATGTAGAGGATCGTGCCTTCATTCATCGGAGGCATGAACTCTGAGCCGAGCTTCAGGTAAGCGGGCACGGTCGCCACCAGCGCGAGCACGGCCCCAAAGACCACTTTTTTCCGATGATCGACCACCCAGTCCACGATGGGTCCATACAATCTGAACAAGGACCGGCTGATCGGATGCTCCTCTTCCTGAACCATCTTCCCCACCAAGACCGTGTTGCGGATTCGCGAGAGCCAGCGAGGTTTGAACTCACGAAGGCTGATATAGGTGAGCGAGACCCGGATCGCCGGATCCAGCGTGATCGCCAGAAGGGCCGCCACGATCATCGAGAGATTCTTGGTATAAGCCAAAGGCTTGAAGAGCTTCCCTTCCTGTGCTTCGAGCGCGAAAATGGGGAGGAACGATACCGCGATCACCAGAAGCGAGTAAAAGCTCGCGGGACCCACTTCCTGGATCGCCCGGACGACGATATCCCGAGGATCGCCCTTTCGCCCGTCGCGGTCCCACTCCTCCATCCGCTTATGGGCGTTCTCGACCACGACGATCGCCGCATCGACCATCGCCCCGATGGCGATCGCGATCCCTCCCAGGCTCATAATGTTCGCCGAGACTCCAATCAGATGCATGGGAATAAAGCTGATCAGAACCGCGAGCGGCAGAGTCAGGATCGGGATCAATGCGCTGGGGATGTGAAGCAGAAAAACCAGGATAACCAGGCTCACGATGATCATCTCGACCACGAGCTCGTTCTTCAATGTGTCCACCGCCCGGCGGATGAGATCGGACCGGTCGTAGGTCACTACGAGCTCGATCCCTTCGGGAAACGAGGGCTTCAGTTCCTCGAGCTTGGCTTTGACGGAGTCGATCACCTGCGTCGCGTTCTCGCCGTAACGCATGATCACGATGCCACCGACCGTGTCTCCTTCTCCATCCAGGTCCGCGACCCCACGCCGGATCTCGGGGCCGACCGTGACCTGGGCGACGTTCTTCACGTAGATCGGAGTGCCGCGCTCGTAAGCCAACACGATCTTCTCGATGTCATGGACGCTCTTGACGTACCCGCGTCCGCGGATCATGTACTCTGCGCCCGAGACTTCGAGCAGACGAGCCCCTACGTCGTTATTGCCACTCTTGATTGCTTCGACGACCCGCTTGAGCGGAATTTTGTGAGCCAACAGCGCGTTGGGATTGATCTTCACCTGATCCTGCTTTTGAAAACCTCCGATGGCCGCGACCTCCGATACGCCTGGCACGGCCTGAAGCAGGTATCTGAGGAACCAATCCTGATAAGAACGCAGATCGGCGAGCGAATGCTTCCCCGATCGATCCACCAAAGCGTATTGGAACACCCATCCAACGCCAGTGGCGTCGGGACCAAGCTCCGTTCGAACGCCGTCGGGAAGCTGCTGCGTGATCTTTGAGAGATACTCAATGACTCTGGAACGAGCCCAATACGGATCGGTTCCGTCCTCGAAGATCACGTAGACGTAAGAGAAGCCGAAGTCCGAGAACCCCCGGATGTCCTTGACCTTGGGAGCACCCAGCATCGCGCTGATGATGGGATAGGTAACTTGGTCCTCGACGATGTCAGGGCTCCGATCCCATCGGGAGTAGATGATGACCTGAGTCTCGGACAGATCAGGAATCGCATCAACCGGGATGCTCTTCATCGCGAACCAGCCAGCCACCCCCAGGACAGCCGTGAGCATGAAGACCAAGAATCGATTTCGCGCCGAGAACGCGATTATGCGCTCGATCATTGCCCGACTTTCCGCAAGCGCGACTCCGAATCGATCAGAAAGTTCGCGCTCGTTACGATTTTTTCGCCCCGACTCACTCCCGCCTCGATCAGAACCAAGTCATTGGCTCGGCCCTTGATCAACACTCTTCTAGGCTCAAAATGGCCATCCTCGTGCGCGACAAAAACCCAGGCTTCCTTGCCGGTATCCAGCACCGCATCCATCGGCACCACCACCTGCTCACCCAGAGGAGAGCGCATCGATACGTCGACATAGGATTCAGGCCTGAGAACCGATTTGGGATTCGGCACCTGGATGCTCACCTTCGCGGTTCGGGTCGAGGAATTGATCACGCGATCGACCGAGACCACCTTACCGAAAAGCTCTTTGCCTTCGAGCGCCCCGCCCGAGATCCGGGCTTCGAGACCGGGCTGGATACTGGGAAGATCCATCTCGAATACTTCCGCGTATACCCAGACGTTCTCTCCCGGATTGGGCAAAAGGAGATCCGATCCGGAACTTCCGCTCTTCCGTATCCTGCTGATCTGCTGGTCCGAGAGACCCAGGATCTTCAATCGGAGCTTGGCCGACTCGACCATTCGCTCGGCCGAGTGCCTGACTTCGTCGATGGGAGAGTTCTTGACCCGCTCCAGCTGTCGAAGCGCCTCAAGGTATTCGTTCTGCGCGGTGTAGAGC
>CAYNDM010000022.1:14578-18141 GCA_964395265.1 uncultured Bacteriovoracaceae bacterium | reverse complement strand
CTCGTGATTTGCGGGAGGCGCGAGGAGCCTCTCGAGGAGACGAAGCGGGAGTTCGAGAAGGATTTCGGCCGGAAGGTGGACGCGATCACTTGCGATATTCGCGATCCGGAGGCGGTGGAGCGGATGCTCGACGAGATCTTCACTGGATCTCCGCTCACGGGCCTGATCAACAATGCCGCTGGCAATTTCATCGCGAAGACCGAGGAGCTCTCCCCAAGAGCGGTCGATTCAGTGCTTGGGATCGTGCTTCACGGCACCGCGTACGTCACTCTGGGATGCGGTAAGCGCTGGCTCAAGGCTGGCGCCTCGGCCAATGTCCTGAATATCGTGACGACTTACTCCTGGACGGGTTCGGCCTACGTGGTGCCTTCGGCGATGGCGAAGGCTGGCGTTCTGGCGATGACCCGAAGCCTGGCCGTGGAATGGGGCTCGCGCGGGATCCGGATGAATGCGATCGCCCCAGGGCCGTTTCCGACTCCAGGCGCCTGGGAGCGTCTCATGCCTCCAGGCTTCGACAAGAAGCTCGTTTCGCGCGTTCCCCTGCGGCGGGTGGGCGAGCATTCGGAGCTGGCCAACCTCGCGACCTATCTTCTCTCGGACCATTCAGGCTACATCAACGGCGAGGTCGTCACCATCGATGGCGGGGAGTGGCTCAAAGGGGCAGGGGAGTTCAACTGGCTTGAATCGCTCCCTGACGAGCTTTGGGAGAAGATGAAGCCCAAGAAATCCTGAAAATGCTCGAGGGCGAACCCGGGACCTGGGATCGCCCTCTTTGCATGGGTGGTGGGGACGGGACAGTTGAGAGGGCCTGGATCAGGCTCGAATCTTAACGAGCCTCGTAGCTGACCAGCATCTCGACCGACTCGGGAAGGTTCGCCGGAAGTCCGGACAAGTTCACCTCGAGAGTCTGGCCGACGACTTTGATGTCCTTGGCCGCGATCGGGAACCGCTCGTCTCCCGCGATGATCACCACCGAAACGCTGTCGGGATAGAGCGGGGCCTTGCTGAGCACGAAGCTCACCACGTCCACCCGCTCAAGCTCGGTGTCGATCACCTTGCCGATCTGGCTCAGGAAGGTCCCGTAGTCAGCGTTGTTGATGTTCACCGACATCGAGTATTTGCCGGCGGAGTTCTTCTCGTCCTCTTTGAGCAGATCCGCGACGGCGGTGTACTCGGGGCCCCAACGCTCGTCCTGATTTCGCGAGCCCTTACTGTAGCCACAAGAGCTCTTGCATGTGATGTTAGCGACCGAGACTACGAAGTATTTCGGATCGGAGACGGTTTCTCCATCAAGGTTCTTGAAGAAACGGTCCACATGCTCTTTGAAGATGCGTGCTCCCTGCTTCGCGGCTTCGCGAACCTGGTCATCCGTGCGAGTGGCGAGTTTTTCCCTGCTGTTGTTCACGGTCTCTCCGGTCGCCGAGGTGAGAATGTCTTGGCTGTGCTCATCGGAGAGGAAGATCAGGCCGCGAAGCTTGTTGGGCTTGAAGAGCGCCGTGGGTTTGGCCCCTGTCCGGCAGCCGTTGCACGTCTCATTGGTCTCGATGAATTTGACGAAGGACTCTAGGCCGCGCTCGTTGCCGGAGCCCGAGGTTCCCACTCGCGCGTTGATCTGGAAGTCCTGGATCAGGCGCGACAGATCCGCGCGGCTCCCGTCTTCGTTGATGGTCTGCAAGATGGGCCTTCCGGTGCGGTTGCTCGGCAGAGCGCTCACTGGTTCACAGCTGCTGTTCAGCTCCATCACGCTGGGGCGTGTCCCATCGTGTACGCCTGGCAAGAGGCGCCCATAGCACATGCCATTGTTCGGGCCGTATTTGCTTTTGGAAGCAGAGGACGTACCGGTGACCCAAAGATCTGTCGGGATCGTTCCCAGCCGGATATTGCGGTCGCCCGTGAAATAGGTTTCGGCAAAAGCCTTGAAGCCATTCGCGAGTTTTTCCTGATATTCAGCCATGCTTCCGGAGTTGTCGATCACCCAGAGCAGGTCGACGTCGACGTAGCGTTCCACGGTTTTCACGACACCGGACCTGAAGCTGAAGCGCTCTTCAACAGGTTGTCCGCCGACCGGATCGCCGCCAATGGGGTCTCCACCAATGGGATCGCCGCCAATGGGGTCTCCACCGATGGGATCGCCACCGATGGGGTCTCCACCAATGGGATCACCACCTACGGGGTCGTCGCCACTAGGCAAGTCACCGGCGATGGGATCGCCATCGACGGGGTCGCTACCAATGGGGTTTCCGCCAATGGGGCCTCCGTCATCTCCAGGAATCTTTCCGCCTTCGGCGGGCGCAGGCTTTTCGCTTTCATTGTTGCTGCTGGCGGGTGAGTCCTGAAGTCCCGAACGATTGACTTCGCTGAAATAGCCAGCAGTAGGATCTGTACAGCCAGTCATCCCAAACGGGAGAACGGCGAGGCCGAGTATGCAAGCCAACCGATTCGGTGTGGTCATATCCATTTCCCCCTTCTTAGATCTGATTCAAGAAGAGGGTGCAATAGTTAAGCCACCCTAATTTTGTTGGAAAAAACCTATTAAAACCTGGTGAACTTTTAGACAATTGATCAAAAGTTCGACGGAGTTCATGAAGTTTTAAAATGGGATAACTGATTCAGGACGCGCTCCCGAGGCGTTATCGTCTCGCTCGAGGGTTATGAGACCACCGAGGCGTCGCCCCTCAATTGGGATATTTCAGATAGTAGATATCCGGGAGGTTGCGGCAGTGCTCTTCGAGGTCCAGGCCGTATCCCACCAGGAACTGGTCGTCGATCTTGCGACCCACGTACTTCACCGGCACGTCCACGACCCGTTTGGACTCCTTGTCCAGAAGCGTGACGATTTCTACGGATGCAGGGCCCGAGGCCTTCAATCGTTCGTAGAGGAACTTCAGGGTACGGCCGCTGTCGATGATCTCCTCGATGATCAGCAAGTGCTTTCCGCGGATATCCGTAGAGATGTCTTTGAGGATGGTGACGGTGCCGCTCGAGGTGCGGGCCTTCCCGTAGCTCGAAAGTCGCACGAACTCGACTTCCGCTTCGACCTTGAGGTGTTTGGCGAGATCCGCGATGAAGATGATGGCTCCCTTCAAAACACCGATGAGGACGACCTCTTTGCCTTCGTAGTCGTGATTGATGCGTTCAGCTAGCTCCTGAACGGCCGCTTCGATCTCATGACGATTGAGGTACTTCGTGAAGTTCTTCGAGTCGAGCATCTCTCATTCACCTTTTCATGCTTTTGAGCGCCGCTTTGATGGCCTCCATTCCACTGAGGCCCTTGGAGGCAAGGAATTGGCCAAAAACCGCCCCTCCGGTCTTCAAAACGCCGAAGTAACCTTTGCTAAAGAGCGTGAGGAACCCCGCTTTGAACTGCACCGCTACGCGGCGATTGGCATCGGTGGAAAGCGCGAGCTTCGCGATATTGACCCCGATGGAGCCGATGTCCTGAGCAGGATCGTTCAGGATCTCGTCCGCTGCCCGGGGGGTCACATGGAACACCAGCTGTGGATCAGTGGAGGGAGTCGGCAACAGGGCATTCTGTCCGGCTGTTCGGGGGCTGGTGACCGGCG
>CAYNDM010000022.1:8762-14568 GCA_964395265.1 uncultured Bacteriovoracaceae bacterium | reverse complement strand
GGTTAGCCGGCGGGCTGCCCGTAGGTCCAGCTGACGATCTCGATCTCGACGCCGTTCGCGAGGGTCTTGGCTGCCTGGTTGGCGATATCGCGATTGAAATACTCCGTGAAGCGATCGAAATAGCGGGATGCCGGCTCCATGAACGCAACTCTGCCTTTCTGCATCCGGTTTTGCAATACCAGAACTTCCGTAAAACGAGGGAAAAGTGGGGCGTTTTCGTGTCAAGGAAGCGCTTTTAGGCCGAAGTCGTATTGCCGCTTTCGCCTGGGTCAGGGGCCTGAGAATCGGGGGCGGCCCTGAGGGTTTTCGTCTCGGTCGCCATTTGCTCTTCGGCCTTCAGCCGACGAAACTTTGCTTCTTCGACCCCATTTAGGGCATCCTTGAAGTTGCGCATCGCTCGTCCCATGCTATTTCCTAGTTCGGGGAGGCGTTTGGGCCCTACGATGAGGAGAATGATCCCAAGGACGACTAAGTGTTCGCCAGAAATGCCAAACATATGAAGACGGTATATCGAGCCGGTTTCGGCGTGTCAATCTTGGTGGCTTTAGGCTTGGTCGGGTGGGTCGGGTGCACTGACTCGCCGCGAACCGAGTCGGCTCAGGCGCCGCAGGATGAGGAATCGAACCGGGTCTCTTCGGATCAGGAGCTCCGCCCTCGGGGAGCGAACGCCTACCAGATGGTGACGGGAGACGACGCAGAAGATGACCGCCGGCAATGGGACGCGATCTTCAACACCCGGGCTTACGTCTTCGGCAAAGAGCCAGCGCCGTTTCTTCGCGACAATATCGGATTGCTTCCGGTGGGACGGGTGCTGGATATCGCGATGAGCGAGGGACGTAATGCCGTTTACCTCGCCAAAAAGGGCTTTTACGTGGAAGGGGTCGATATCTCCGAGATGGCCATTCGCAAGGCCAAGCTGCTGGCTCGCGAAAACCACGTCACCATCAACACGATCAACGCCGACCTGAACCACTATCAGATCAAGCCGGCCACTTATGAGGTGATCGTCAATATCTTCTACCTCCAGCGGTCCTTGATCCCCCAGATCAAGGCGGGCCTGAAAAAGGGCGGGGTCGTCGTATTTGAGAGCCATACCGTGGATCAGCTCAACAACACCGTAGGGCAGTCGCTTCGCCGCGACCAGCTTCTGGCCAAAGGGGAACTGCGCGAGCTCTTCAAGGATTTCGAGATCCTCATCTATCGTGAGACCAATGACGGCAAAGATGCCGTGGCAAGCCTTCTCGCGCGCAAGCCTTGAGCCGCGAGAGATGGTGTCGCGTTTTCCGAGAGCGTGCTCTCAGAGGCCCGAAGCTTCGGTCTCCTTCTTGTTGACCAGGATTTTCAGCCGGTAAACCAGCTCCCCATTGCCGGTTTTTTCGATGAGCTCGGCTGGTTTTCCGAGCTCTGTGATGAATCGCGGGGTTTTCGTGGTACTTGGCACCCCGAACTGGACCTTCTGGACTTGAGTCTCGATGACCAGGCTGCCGTTGGGGTCACGCTTGACCAGGAGCTTCAGGCCCGAGTCATGGGTTTGAATGACAGCGAGCTCGCCCTCGTTCGCGATGATCTTGCCTGAAAACGGCTTGTGGCCTTGGAGCTCGAGCTCGGCTTCGATCTCAAATGGGGCGTTCGCGGGAACCACGGCTCCGAGCGCCTCCTGGGGAGCGAATGCTCCGGCGATCAGGCTGAATCCGAGGAGAGCCGAATCAAGAAGTGGATGGGCCATCTCTTCCCTCTCAAGGTTTTTGAGTCCATTTGCCGTCCCCGTCCTGTACCCAGGTGCCTGAGGGGGACTCGGCCTGAAAGGAACGGGCAAAGCTTCTTCTGACGGTGTCGAGTTTGTTCTCGGTGAGCTTGTTCGACACGATCACCTCGTCGTAAAGCGCTTTGCGATCCTGGTTCTCGTCCTCGACCAGCTTTTCGACTTTTTTTGCCAGGAGCTTTTTCAGCTTCTCCGGTTTGTGGATCACGACGTACCCGTCATTAGTCTCGCCCAAGACGCCTTCGCGCTTGTATTTGAGGACTTCGTCCAGGCGGCTGGCCAGGTTCTGGCGGATCTTGAGAGCCTTCTCGGAGCGGACACTGAACAGCTCGCTATCGGCCCACGCCTCTGAGATGAGAGAGAAGCGGGCGGCAGGCTTGGCTTCTTCAGGGCTGGGCGCCTTGCTCTTCTCCTTGGTGCGATAGAGCTCCCGGACGTAGTCGTCGGTGGCGCGCTGAACGGCGCTCTCGGGGAGGTTCACGTTCACGTTCAACGTCATGCACGCGGAGTAGATGATGGCGCTAGAACTCAGGGACAGTGCAAGCAACAGTGGCTTCATCGGGTTTTTCCTCTCTCTCCTTAGACTGCAGGTCCAACGCGCTGAATCGTTCAGAGAGCGACCTGGCATAGTTACTCAAGGAGGTCAGATCCATCACGTACGGATATTTGGAATTCTGAATCGGGATGATCCTGACCCGCGGTCCATATAGGATGTAATGGTTTTGATCATTCTTCAAGGCTTCAGGTGAGTCCAGGGTCTCCAGGACGATCGACCCTTCGTACGACGAAAGCTTGAAGCCGGCATAAGTGATGTCGTAGCCTCCGAAGATCTGCGACGGCCAGCCGAAGTTCGCCCATTTCACGACGCCTGGGAGATTGTCGAGAGTCTCGCCCGTGAAGATCCGAAGCGTGTTTCTCATGGCGTCGGGGGAGAATACGATCTGACTCTTGCTCAGGGGCTTCATCCTGAAGAGCACTTCGAATTGAGTGGGGAGCCAGGATTGAAAGACCACGTCTTTGGCGTATCCGCTGATGATCCCGTCCATTTTTCCGTAGTTGAGCCATCCGCCGAGTCGGTCCAGGAGGATCCCATCCCAGCGAGCGTTGAAATTCAGCTCGGGCACGCCTGAAGAGATATCGTACAGGCCGAGCTCGTCGATTTCGACCGAGCCCCCGAAGAGATCGATCTTGATCCCGCCCAATAGGTCCACCGAGTCGGTCGAGATCTCGGCTTTGGGAAATCGCGCTGCGATCGTCGCCGGGGCGACGAGGCCGGTCGCGCAGAAGCCCCGAGCCAGGCGCTCGATCGAGATTTCGGCAAGCTCGAGCGACCCCAATAAACGCCATTTCTCGCCCGAGCCATGGCTTCTGAGAGAGCCGATCTTGAGAGGGAGCCCGTCGATTTGGAGCGGAATGCCTTGGGGGATGACGGCCTGTCCTTCCTTCGAAACCGAGAATTTCATCGGCTTCAGGCGCCCTTTGAAGCGTTTGAAGTGGATTTCTTCCGCTGAGATCGTCGCGTCGTTGACACCCTCGTCGAGGGCGAACGAAGCTTTCATGCCCAGGTTCCGAACCGCCCAGCTTCCCTGGTGATCACGGACAGTCAGGTCACGGAGCTCGATTTCGCCAGAATCCCGGGGAGTCTCAGGGAGGCGTCCGGTTTCTTGCGAAGCAAGGAGTCTGGCGCCTTCTCCCGATCCGCTCAGGGACCCGGAGTAAAACTTCATTCCTTTCAGCATTTGAAATGTATCGACAGAAGATAGCTTCTCGACGATCTCGGTCACGGGTAGGGCCTTGGCATTCCAGGCGTACTGGACTCGGGAGGGCAGAAGTGCCGTGCCCTGGTATCCGAACTCGGTTTCGAGATGGAGCCCGGGCAAGGTGATCTTCGCGCCGCTGATTCGCGGCTGTTTGGCGCCCGGTGCAATGCGCAGATCCAAGTCGATCGGGAGCTTCCTAAGGGGAAGGTCCACGTAGATGTCTCCCGAAAGGGCTTCAAGATTCTGCCCGCGGAACGCGACTTGAAGCGAGGAAGGAGGCGTGAAGGGCTCGAGCTTGAGAGAGCCTTTAAGTGCGAGCGAAGGCTGGTCGATGCTTAGGCTATCCTGCCAGACGAGCGTGCCTGCGCGGGTTTCAAATGTGAATTCTTCGTTTTCCCAATGGGTTTGGAGCGAGAATTCCTCGAGCGATAGGCCAGGCACCAGCTGTGAAAGAGATGAGCCGCGGGCTTCGGCTCCTATCTCGCTCCAGCCCGAGAAGTCCTTTCGAAAGTCCGCCCATAGACTCAGAAAAAGCGTCGCAGCGGGTTTGCCCTCACGGTCGACCTGAGCGGTGGGCACATATCGGACCAGAAGCGTGCCTGCCTCGGGACGGCGTTCGACGGTGAGGGGGCCATAGAGAAAGACCTTCCACTCATCACGGCTCAGAACCAGGACGAGACTCGGAATGCGGATGTTCTTCACATCCTCCCAGCTCACGTCGAAATCCACTTTCTCGATCTTGAAAGGGAGGTGCGGCTGAAGCTGATCGACGTACTCTTGGATGATCCGTTGCTGGACCCAGCGCTTAAGGACTCCCTGGATCCAGCCTTTCTCCCAAAGCACCGCGAGAACCACGCTGGCGATCAGCAAGAACGTCAGGCCGACCAGTAGAAAAGAGCGAAAGGAGAGCAGATTGCGGGAACCCTTCATGGCTTGGCTCAAATCGCTGCACCGTCCTGTTGACTCGACTTCTGGCAGGAACCTGGATGCGGCTCTGTCGGCACGATTCAAAGGATAAGGGAGTTTGCGCGGAAATCCAATCGCCGCTTCGAGGCCTAAAGGGTCAACCCAAGAAAGCTCGGCAAGTCCGTGTCCTGGCACTCGGTTTGGCTGTGCCGGCTCTGTCGAGGAGCGGATCCCGAGTTTCTCCAGTCGAACTCGAATGCCTCGCCGTAGTATCGGGCTGCAGCGGTGCTCTCGATCCGAACGGCGACTTCGCGATTGTCCTCAACGGAGTTGCGCGTGCCATTGATCGAGCTGACCAACGCTCTTTTGCCGTCCGCCAGCAATCCCTTATTGTGAATGTAGGTGAGCCCCGCTTCCGTCACATTGATCACCCGGGCGCTCAATGGAAGGTCTTCGCAGTAGGCAAGCGTTTCAAGGTAGTGGGCCGTGACGTCGTTGGGCCGCCTGCGTTGCGAGCCAGGGTTGGGACCGACAACCGACTCGTCGTTCAGTAGCACCCTGACATTGACGCCTTTTCGGGCCGCGTCAACCAGGCCTGCGACCAGCGGGCTGATGATAGGCCTATGTTCCTTGATCCAGGTGCTGGGAAGCGACATGAATTGAATCTCGAGATTTCTTTGAGCCGATCTCACGAAATCGATGAGAGGCTCGAGCGCTTGAGGAGACGTGATGAGCTGTGCCTGAGCGATGTCTCCTGTGCCGATGGGGAGACTGGGGATATTTCGCTCGTCCTGATTTTTGTCCACGATCGGAGCGTCGGGAATCTGTCGCACGAAGTCTTGCGAGAAGATCAGGGGATCGGTGGGGCGGATCGCTTCGATGTCCTCCGAGCCGCGTCGGGTGTCTTCTCTGAAAAGCCCCAGGAGCTGCCTGGTGAAAGCGCGGTTGTGGAGCACGATGTCCCAGCCCCGGTTCCCGACGTGCCCCGGGGTAGTGTGACCGGATTGGCTGAAATTTTCGGAGCTGACGAGCGCGATGGACTGATCGGCGAGGACGTACTTGGCATGGTTGTAGCGATACCGCCTCGCGCCTGAATCACCCTTCCTCATCACGTAGATCCGATGTCGCGAATTGCCGGATTCTTTCATGGCGGAATGAATGCGTTGTGCAATCTTCTTGGAAGAAAGAGTGAGCCCTCCGAATGGCTCCCCTTCGAGCAGAAGATGCACCGTCACGCCGTTCCGGATCCGGGAGATCAAGGCGTCGGCCACCTTGTCATTCTCGAATTGATAAATATTGATGTGAAGTTCCCTTTGAGCGGAGCGAAACGTCGAGAACAGGAGAGGCCCGTTGTTATCGGGAGAAAGTCCGAACTTCC
>CAYNDM010000022.1:0-8752 GCA_964395265.1 uncultured Bacteriovoracaceae bacterium | reverse complement strand
AGCCAAAGCTGGTCCAAGGAAAGATCAGGCTTGCCCAGACAAGCATTATCCGAAGTTGGTGCGAACGCATCGAGGCCCCCCTCAGTTCTTGCTCACCTTAACACGTGCCTTCGCAGGAACAACGTTCGAGTTGTGAAAGAATTGGGATCGGGGCGAGTGCAGGGGCAAAAAGGCACCATGAATTCTTTTTCATCGCCCAATTTAGTTGAAATCGGACTAGAAACTTTGTCTTATTGACGTTAATAGCAAATCAGATCCAGCGATCAGTACTCGGGTAATCCTGTTAACGTAGAGGTGGTGCGCGCATCATGGGTGGCTTCACTGGTACACAGAGGAAGATTGTTCTGGGGACAGTCCCCATCATTGTTCTCGTTGTCGGCATAGCTGTCGCTTCAGTTTTTCCGAGTGCCAGCAATCAGGGGTACGCGCCTGAGCAGCCGATTCCGTTCAGTCACAGGCTGCATGCCGGCGATAACAAGATCGCCTGCCTGTACTGCCATTCCGGCGCGGAGCGATCGCAACATGCTTCGATTCCATCGCTGAATGTGTGCATGAACTGTCACACGGTCGTGAAGACCGAGTCACCGTGGATTCAAAAGATCCAGGAACATTACAAGGCCGGTAAACCGGTGGAATGGGTGCGGATTCACGAGCTCCCAGACCATGCGCACTTCACTCACCTCCCTCACGTCGCGACGGCCAAGATCTCCTGTCAGACCTGTCATGGCGAAGTGGAGAAGATGGACAAAGTGTACCAGGCGGCAGCTTTGGATATGGGGTGGTGCATTAATTGCCATCGCGGAGAAACGACTCCCAAACATGTCCTGGAGGCCAAATATCCTGACCTCCCCCCACGTGAGCGTCGGGGCAAGCATGTGGCGCCAACCGGGTGCTTCACTTGTCATTACTAAGATTTGAGTCCGTCTCAGTAACTGCAGAAGAGAACGATAACGATGGAAAATACGCAGAATCCGAACGAGACCCAGTCCTCCGAATTCAAACCGCCCCGTCATTGGATCGGGCAGGAGGAACTTGATCAGAATTACTGGAGCGACGCCAAGATTCAAGAGCGCCGCGGGCAGGAGTTTTATGACAAGCCCATCGAGACCTTGGAGATGCTCGAGCGCTTGGATGAGGGTGGGCTTCGTCGCCGCGATTTTCTGACCATCATGGGAGCGAGCATGGCCATGGCCAGCATGGCCTGCGCCCGCCGCCCGGTGCACAAGATCATTCCTTATGTCGTGAAGCCTGAGGAGATCACTCCTGGCGAAAGCAATTTCTACGCTTCGGTCGAGCCTGAGACCGGATACGGCATCTTGATCAAGACCCGCGAAGGTCGTCCCATCAAGCTCGAAGGCAATCCCGATCATCCGCTCAATCGGGGAGGCCTGGGCGTGCGAGGGCAGGCCGCGCTTCTCAGTCTTTATGATCCGGATCGCCTGAAAGATCCGGTTGCGTACAACCGAGCCGGCGGAGGAAAGCACAAAGCGACCTGGAAGGAAGTGGACGAGGCCGTCGCCTCCAAGCTCAAGACCGCGAATCGGGTTCGGGTATTGACAGGACAGCTTCACAGCCCTTCGACCCGTCGCCTGGTCAACGAGTTCCTTGCCGCATTCCCGAATGGGCAGCATGTCGAATTCGAGGTTCTCGGGCGTGACGATCTCGCTCAGGGGCAGGCGCTCTCCTATGGGACCGCCATTCATCCGCACTATCGCTTTGATCGCGCGGATGTCGTGGTCTCCCTCGGAGCGGATTTCTTGGGGACCTGGGGACCGAGCGAAGAGTACCAAAGAGACTGGTCGACGAAGCGCAAGCTCTCCAGCCAGAATGCAGCGCATGCCAAGCTCTCGAAGGTCATCGTCTTCGAGCCGGTGATGACGGTCACGGGAGCGAGCGCGGACGAGCGCCATCCGATCCGTCCCGGAGACGAAGTCAAGGTGGCTCTCGCTCTGGCGTATGAGATCATCGTGAATCGGCGCCAGTCCCGCTACGCGGGCGATACAGGCGTGAGCGCGACTCTGAATGGGTATAAGCCCGAAGCCGTGGCTCAGGACATCGGCCTGGCTGGCGGCGCTGAAGCCATCCGGCAAACGGCGAAGCTTCTCTGGGCCCATCGTGGAAACAGCCTGGTGGTCGGGGGCGGCACTCAGTCGATGACCGAAGAAGCGGTCGCGCTTCAGGTCGCGGTGAATCTTCTCAACTCGGCGCTCGAGAACGATGGGGTCACTGTCGACGCCGAAGGAAGTATTCCGCTCGGAGCGAACTCGGGCTGGAAGGCTCTCAGAAAGCTGATCGCCGAGATGAACTCAGGATCGGTCGATGTCCTCATCGTGCACGGGCCGAATCCGGCGTACTCGCTTCCTCCCGCGCTCGGGTTCGAAGAAGCGTTGAAGAAAGTGCCCTTCGTCGTGACTTTGGGCGAGCACGAGGATGAGACCGCGCTGTTGGGCAACTATGCGCTGCCGACCCATCATTTTCTCGAGAACTGGGGCGACTCCCAGACTCGCAAAGGGGTCTACGCGATCCAGCAGCCCGCCATCGCTCCACTTTTCAATTCGCGCGCGTTTGAGGACGCGCTTTTGGCCTGGATCAAAGCAGGCCAGCTTCGAGCTGGGAGCCTAGCGACGCAGATCGCGGGATCCGCTGAGAACGGCACCTGGCACGATTACCTTCAGGCCAACTGGAAGAGTATGTTCGCCTCGCAGGGGAATTTCAGGCAGTTCTGGGAAACCACGCTTCAGAAAGGCGTCTATCTGACCTCCGGCGCAGGCCGCTCGAGCGGCGGCGGTAGCGCTCGGGCCTTCAGGACAAACTCCTTGCAGCATCTTCCGCGGTACAAAGGCGGAGTCGAAGGCCTTCGATTGGCGCTTTACCAGAAATGCGGGGTTTTCGACGGCCGCTACGCCAATAATCCTTGGCTGCAGCAGCTTCAGGATCCTGTGACCACGGTCACTTGGGACAACTACCTGAACTTGGGTCCGGTTCTGGCCAAGAAGATGGGCCTGAAGAACGATGACGTGGTCGAAGTGAAAGCCGGGCATTTCACGGTTGAGCTTCCTGTCAACGTTCAACCCGGCATGCACGAGCAGGTCGTGAGCGCGGCCGTGGGATACGGACGGACGTCGGTCGGGCGCGTTGGCAACGGGGTAGGCGTCAACGTCTATCCTTTCGTTCAAGCGACGGACTCGGGCCTGACTTTCTCCGGGATCCCGGTCGAGATCCGAAAGACCGGCAAGGCCTACAAGCTTGCCCAGACCCAGTGGCATCATTCCTTCGAGAATCGCCCCGTCATCAACGATATCACTCTGACGCAGTTCCGAAAGAATCCCGAAACCGAGAACCACACGGATCCGCACCTTCGCATGAAGACGGTTCCCACGATGTGGCCTGAGCATAAGTATACGGGTCACCGCTGGGGAATGGCGATCGACCTGAACTCCTGCACGGGCTGCGGCGCTTGCATCGTGGCTTGCCAGGCAGAGAACAATATCCCGGTCGTGGGACGCGACAATGTTCGGGTGAGCCGCGAGATGCATTGGATCCGCATCGATCGCTATTACTCGGGTTCGCCTGAGCGCCCGGACGTCGTTTTCCAACCCATGCTTTGCCAGCATTGCGAGAACGCTCCCTGCGAGACGGTTTGCCCTGTCCTGGCGACCGTTCATGACGAAGAAGGGCTCAATACCCAGGCTTACAACCGTTGCGTGGGAACTCGTTATTGCCAAAACAACTGTCCGTACAAGGTTCGTCGCTTCAACTTCTTCGATCACTGGAAGAAGTACGAATCCACGATGAACCTGGCATGGAACCCGGATGTGACCGTGCGGACGCGCGGGATCATGGAGAAGTGCACGTTCTGCATCCAGCGCATCAATGAGGCGAAGTTCAAGGCCAAGGCGTCGGGGCAGAAGCTGGTGGACGGCGATATCCAAGTCGCTTGCCAGCAGACTTGTTCCGCGGGCGCGATCGTCTTCGGCGATCTCAACGACCCGAACAGTCGAGTCTCGCAGCTGAACAAGGATCAGCGCGCGTTCCGGGTTCTCGAGGTCCTCAATGCTCGCCCAATGATCGGGTACCTAACCAAAGTCCGTAATAAGGAAGAAGAGGCTGGCAGCCATGACGCCCACCACTGATTCGACCCTAACTGCAGGAGGAGTTCCCATGCGTTACACGCCGGAGGTTCTTGTGACCGGCGGAAAGACCATGGCGGACGTCAATACTGACGTCGCAAGGCCACTGGAGAGTTTCCCCACGAAGAAGTGGTGGATCTGCTTCGGAGCGGCTCTGACCGCTTTCGGCATCGGCGCTGTTCTCGCGGGAATCATGTTCGCTCAAGGCCTCGGAGTTCTCGGTCTGAACCAGCCGGGTGGCTGGGGCGTGTTCATCGTGAACTTCGTCTTCTGGGTCGGTATCGGTCACGCCGGAACGCTGATTTCGGCCATTCTCTTCCTCTTCAGGCAGAAGTGGCGCACCGCAATCAACCGCGCTGCCGAAGCCATGACGATTTTCGCGGTCATGACGGCGCTGATTTTCCCGGTGATTCACACGGGCCGTCCCTGGTACGCGGCATTCTGGCTTCTGCCGTATCCCAACCAGCGCGAGCTCTGGGTGAATTTCCGCTCGCCGCTCCTTTGGGACGTGTTCGCGGTGGGTACCTACTTCACCGTATCGCTGACTTTTTGGTTCGTAGGTCTGATCCCGGACTTCGCTTCGATTCGCGATCGCGCGAAGCATCCGATCCGCAAGTTCATCTACACCGTGCTTTCGCTGGGCTGGCGCGGCTCGAACAAGAACTGGTCTCACTACGAGATGACCTATCTGATCCTGGCGGGCCTTTCGACGCCGCTGGTTCTTTCGGTCCATACCATCGTCTCGTTCGACTTCGCCGTCTCGAACCTCCCGGGTTGGCACACCACGATCTTCCCTCCCTACTTCGTCGCGGGCGCGATTTTCTCAGGATTCGCGATGGTGGTGACTCTGCTCGTGATCGTGCGGGAGGTCTTCAATCTGAAGAACTACATCACGATGGATCATCTGGAGAAGATGAACAAGATCATCATGGCGACGGGGATGATGGTTGGATACGCCTATGCTTGCGAGTTCTTCATCGCCTGGTACAGCGGAAGCCAGTTCGAGCGCTACGCCTTCATCAATCGCGCGTTCGGCCCTTACTGGTGGGCTTACTGGACGATGGCGATCTGCAACGTGGTGATCCCGCAGATTTTCTGGTCGCGTAAGGCGCGTCGGAGCATCCCGATCATGTTCGCGGTCTCGCTCTTCGTGAATATCGGCATGTGGTTCGAGCGCTTCGTGATCACCGTGACCTCGCTGCATCGCGACTTCCTGCCCTCGTCCTGGGCGTACTACGTTCCCACTTGGTATGACTGGGGGATCACGTTGGGAAGCTTCGGTTTCTTCTTCATCTTCTTCCTGCTCTTCTGCCGCCTCTTCCCGGTGATCGCGATGTCCGAGGTGAAAGGCGTGATGGAACAGCCGGGATTGACTCCTGGATCCGGGGGACACTGATATGACGGAACAAGCTCCAACCAGACACCTGGCGGGCGTGGTCGCTTTCTTCAACGACCCAAATGCTTTGATTCATGCCACCGAAAAGGTCCGCGATGCGAAGTACCAGTACTTCGACGCGTTCACGCCCTATCCGGTCCATGGGCTGGAGGCGGCTCAAGGGCTGAGGCGCTCTCCGCTTCCCTACGTGACTTTCGTGGCGGGTCTTACGGGCACGTCGTTGGCCTTCTTGTACCAATACTGGACTTCGGCCATTGACTGGCCGATCAACGTGGGTGGCAAGCCTTTCAACTCCTGGCCGGCTTTCGTCCCGATCATGTTCGAGTTGACGGTGCTTTTTGCCGCGCTTTCGACCGTTGGAGCGATGCTGCTTCTCAACGGGTTGCCGAATTCCCGTAGCAAGGCGATCGATCCGTCGATCACCCGGGACAAGTTCGCTCTCTTCATCGAAGCGCCTCCGGCGATCGAAGAGGACGACGAGGAGAAGCTCAGGAAAGCCGCGAAATTCAAGCCGTTCACCGAGGACGAAGCCACCCAGTTCCTGACGGCGACCGGAGCGGTGGAAGTCCGTAGCGTCTACGATGAAGGATGGTTTTGAGATGAAAGCGCTCAAGAGAGGGTTTCCGGTTCTTCTGGTCCTTGGCCTCGCTGCTTGCGGTCAGCACGAGAAGCCGAACTTCACTTACATGCCGGACATGGCCTATAGCCCAGCGGTCAAGGCTCAGGAAGAAGGCTCCATGCGCCAGCCGGTCGCGGGCACCATTCCAAGAGGCTTCACTCCTTACGCTTACCGTGACCAGCCCGATCTGGCGGCAACCCAGCTGAAGAATCCTCTTCCGAGGACGCGGGAGGTTTTCTATCGAGGCAAGACCATGTTCGAGACCTATTGCTTGGTTTGCCATGGTCCGGGAGGGATGGGGGATGGCACGATCGTTCCGAAATTTCCGAGGCCACCTTCGCTCCAGTCGGACAAAGTCAGGCAATGGACGGACGGCCGGATCTATCACGTGATCACGGTGGGGCAGAACCTGATGCCGAGCTATGCATCGCAGATCGTCGAGTCGGACCGCTGGGCGATCATTCACTACATTCGGGCAATTCAACGGGCGGCCCGCCCGACTGCGGCGGATCTCAAAGCCGCTGAGCAGGAGTAATTCAGATGGCACACGCAACTCACGCGCACGAACCTGTCAGGAACCCTGGGCCATACTCGGTTTCTTCGAGCACTCGGATGATGTTCATCGCTCTGGCCGCGATCGGGGCGGTGGCACTGGCGGCCGGATTTTTCACGGACGCGCGCCGGGTCTGGTTCTCATTCCTGCATAATCACTTCTATTTCATGTCGATCGCTTTGGGCGGACTGTTCTTTGCGACCGTTCAGTGGCTGACAGGCGCGATGTGGAGCGCTCCGATCCGCCGCGTGACCGAATCTTTCACCGCGTACCTTCCGGTGGCTCTCGTGGCATTCGTCGTGCTCTTCTTCGGGATGCATGACCTCTACGTCTGGACCCATGCGGATCATGTCAAAGGAGACATCATCCTGGAAGGAAAGGCGGGCTACCTCAACGTTCCTTTCTTCTTCATTCGCAACCTGGTTTTCCTCGGAGTGATGTGGTTTTTCAGCAAGAAGCTGATCGGCAATTCCGTCGCGCAGGACGCTAACGGCGACTTCTCCTACACGGCCCGCAACCGCAGCTTGGCTCCCGCCTTCATGATCCTCTTCGGCGTGCTCTTCACCATGGCGAGCTTCGATCAGCTGATGTCGCTCGACCCCCACTGGTTCAGCACGATGTTCGGCGTTTATTGCTTCTCCGGGGCATTCTACGCGATCCTCGCGTTGACGACGATTCTCGTGGTCCAGCTCAAGCGCAATGGCGCTCTTCAGGGGATCGTGAACGAAAACCATCTGCACGACCTGGGCAAGTTCATGTTCGCCTTCACGGTGTTCTGGGCTTACATCGGCTTCTCGCAGTTCCTGCTGATTTGGTATGCCAACCTGCCCGAGGAGACCGGTTACTTCCTCAATCGGATGCACAACGGCTGGTTCGCGGTGTCCGTGTTCCTGCTGGTGGGCAAGTTCATGGTTCCGTTCTTCCTGCTGCTTCCGCGCGACGCCAAGCGGAACGAGAAGATGCTGCTTGCCGTGGGGGCCTTCATGTTGATCGCGCAGTGGATCGACATGCTCTGGATCGTTCAGCCCGAGCTTTATCGCGAGGGACCTCGCGTTGGCTGGATCGAGCTGGGTGTGACGGCGCTTTTCTTGGGTGTTTTCGGCCTGATGGTGTCTCGCTTCATGGCGAAGAACAATATCGTGGCGATCGGAGACCCTCGGCTCGCGGAATCAGTTCATCATCATCATCAATAATTGAGAGGCGCGACGGGCACCTTGACAGGGGCTCCGGCGGCCGAGCCAGCTTTGCGCGCCTTGTGCGGTGAAGCGGGTTTGCGATCGGGCGGGGTTAGGGCATCCAACGCCTGTTCAGCTGCTTCCTGAACGATCCGCTTGGCCAGTTCGTTCGCGACGACGGCGGGACAGTTCGGGTTCTTGTCTTCACAGATCTTGGTGGCCACCCAGCCGATGACTGCCGTGCTATCTGTCGCGGTCAGGAGCTTGATGGCGCTGAGAATGTCTTCGTGCTTGAGTTCGACATACCGCTCCCGGCTCTCGTTCTGGGCTTGGGCCGAATGAGACGCAGGGTTCCGGGCTTTTTCGCAAAGCTGGTGAGCCGCCTCGAGATAGTACTCTAAGGACAAGGCTAGTCTGCGATAGCGCTCGGCATAGGAGGCGCGTAAGGCCGCATGGCGGTGAAACCGGATCACCTGCTCTTGGGTGGGCGGTAAGTTAGATGAGGCATTCGTGCTGGGCTGGCTGAACTCAACTTCGAGCTTCTCCCACGCGGGCTTGCTCCAGCGGGGCTTGGCCCGGGTATAGGCCGAGGTCAGGTCGGAGAGCTGTCTGAAACCGCCTGGGCGCAAAGCTTCGGGCGAGGGGATGGTGGGATCCTCGGGGTTGACGCTGGTTTCGAGCCAAGAATCGGCGGGTCTGCTCAGGTCGATCCACGCAGGGAGAGGCCAACCTTCAGGGCGCTTTTCGAGCGTGTAGGCCTTTCGAAGCGAGGCGTTCCGTTTGAGGTCCTCCGATAGAATTCCGAATAAATGAACCTGGGCCTTTCGATTTCGCTCGGCTTCGTGCTTCCTTTTGGCCCGTTCTTGGATGACCACCGAA
>CAYNDM010000021.1:17893-18216 GCA_964395265.1 uncultured Bacteriovoracaceae bacterium | reverse complement strand
GACGTGAACCGTCCTCGCGAAGTCAACTGCATTAATCGTCAGATCCCTCGAAAAGCTTGGGCAGACTGCGGGGCTTTTTGCGGCCTTGCGAGCTTCGACCTTGAACGCCTCGGGCGCCTCGATCCCCTTGAGCTCTTCGGCTCTTGCTATCGCTCTTACCGCCAGCGGATCTCTTCGTAGCGGATGAGGCGCCGCCGCTTCGAGGAAGGACGACGGTCTTTTTGGGCTTCGGCAGGGAGGGCTGCTCAGCCTTGGGCTGGAGGTAGCTCGTCTTTGACGCCTCTTGCTACAGCAGGCGAAACCCCAGTTCAGGCTGGGCGAAG
>CAYNDM010000021.1:17482-17883 GCA_964395265.1 uncultured Bacteriovoracaceae bacterium | reverse complement strand
TGAGAATGCGGTAATGGCCAGGCTCGATGTTGCGAAGAGTGATGTGGCCGATCGACGTCCGGACGACCTTCTCGACCAGAAAGCCCTTCAGCTCGAAAAGGTTCTTCACTTCGCCCGCTCCGGAGCGCATGAGCACGACCTCGATCAAGGCTTTGCTGGCAAGCTTTTCGACGAGACGGACGGAGTAGGGCTTGATCACCTTGTTCTCGAGCCGGGCCCCTTTGGAGAGGCGGCTGAGCATGGCCTGATCAGGGTGGCCTTTGACTTTAACCCGGTAGGCGCGCGGGATGTCCTCGGCCTTTTGCAGGCGCTCGGCGAAGTCCCCGTCGTTGGTCAAGAACAGAAGCCCCTCGCTGTTGTAATCGAGCCGCCCGATGGGGTAGACGCGGGTTTTGATTTTG
>CAYNDM010000021.1:16986-17472 GCA_964395265.1 uncultured Bacteriovoracaceae bacterium | reverse complement strand
ACCAGATCGTAGCCGTCAAGGTGGACCTTGTACGCCTTGTCGCCGAGTTGGGCGATCTTTCCATTGATGGTGACTCGGCCCTCTGAAATCATCTCCTCGGCTTTGCGGCGGGAGGCGATCCCGGCCTGAGCGAGGATTTTTTGTAAGCGCTCTGTTGGCATAGGCCACAGGCTTACACTTGATGACTCGTCGTTACAATAGGCTCGTTAAGAAGCTTTATTGCGGGCTCTTGTCCAGAACCCCAAGCTCCTCGAGTCCGGGCGGAGGGACCGGAATGGCGTCCTCCGAAGGCTGTTCGTATTCCTGCGCAACCGGCACAGGGTCTGCCGCGGTCTCGGCCTTCACGCTCCGTTCGGCGGCCTCGAAGAGGTCCGAGGCCGGAGCACTTGGATTCTCGGCGGCGAGCTTGGCCTGTCGTTCGAGCTCGTTTTGCTCCTCGAGGTAAGGGGTGGAGGTCGGAATCGAGTTCACCCGCTCGCGGATCTG
>CAYNDM010000021.1:16216-16976 GCA_964395265.1 uncultured Bacteriovoracaceae bacterium | reverse complement strand
TCCTCGCGCGGATCGTAGTTCAGGGTGGTGCTCGTGTCGGTTTTCATCTGGTTCACCAGACGGCGCATTTCCTTGACCCTGGGGTCTTCATCCTCGGGGTTTTTCGACTGCGACGCTGGCAGCATCTGCTCCAGCTCGCGAAGCGAAGGAAGCTCGTTGAGATCCTTCAGGCCGAAGAGCTCCATGAACTCGGGCGAGGTCGAGTAGAGCATGGGCCGGCCCGGCAGCTCGGATCGTCCGGAGATCCGGATCAGCTTCTTGTCCAGCAGGCCGCGGATGAAGTGGGACGAATCGACGCCGCGGATCTTGTCGATCTCGTCTTTCAGGACCGGCTGGCGGTAAGCCACGATTGCCAATGTCTCCATCGCGCCGCTCGATAGCCGCTGCTGCTGGACTTTGGCGAGTTTCTTGGCCAAGGCCGCGCGGCCCGGCTTCGTGCGGAATTGGTAACCGCCAGCCACTTCCGCCAGTTCAAATCCATGATGAACCGCCTGATAGCGGTCCTTGAGGGAGGTCAGGGCCTGTTGAAAGAGATCCAATGAGAAGTCTGGGCCCAGAAGCTCACGCAGTCGGGCGGAAGACATGGGCTTGTCCGTCATGAAGAGCAGAGTCTCGATACAGGATTCGAGCTCGGCCAGGTCGAGATTCCCGTTCTCGTCGGCGACGGGCTGCTTGGGCAGGGCCGCCTCAAGCTCCGGGTCGACTTCCCCGGCACGCTCCGCTTCGGCGGCCATGGCGCGCTCGAGCGCTTCGTCCTCGG
>CAYNDM010000021.1:0-16206 GCA_964395265.1 uncultured Bacteriovoracaceae bacterium | reverse complement strand
CCAGCGGTAGATCTGCCCAGGCAAGATTCCCTCGCGCTCGGCGATCTCCTGAGCCAGTCTTTCGGCTGCGTTCGTTTCGTCGTTCTCGGCGATGAGCCTCAGGCCTTTGGCATGCTTTTCGGCTTCTTCGGCGATTGCCGAGGCCAAGGCGCTGAACGCGGCTTCATCCGCCTCGAGTAGGTCGTCGTCCTCTGAGAGCTCGTCGGAGTCGAGCTCGGATGCATCGAGCGACTCCTCGTCCTCTTCTTCAGGAGAAGAGGGTTCGTCCAAAAGAACTTCATCGTCCTCGTTGGCCTGGGCCTCGGAAACCTCCACGTTCGGGAGCGAGAACGGGTTGCGGATGAACGAAACGATCTCCGCCTTCTTTGAAGACTCAAAGGCCACTTCCTCGGCGAGCTCGGAAATCGAGTGTTCCGAACGCTCCTCGCTTTCGTCATCCTCCGACGCATCGGCCGCCGCGCGCGCGCCGTGGGCGGTGTTGATCGCCTCTGGGTCCGGCAGGTATTCGGAGGCAGCGGACTCGAGGTCCTGAAGCGTTTCGATGGGTTCTTTTTCGAACTCGTGGTCGTTGCTCATAAAGTTGAAGTGACTCCTTGTTCAGCAGCCGCGGTGACGGAGTCAAAGCCGGACGCAAGCTGGGTATCGAATCCTCGAAGCGACTCGAGGAGCTCTACATAAATCGGTAGATAGGCTTCTTCCTGGTAAAGTTTCATTTTTTTGAGCCTTCCCAGGTCCCGGGTCGCCAGGAAGGAGACGACGACCTCGGCGCGGCTGGGAGTGGCCGAGAGAAGCTTCTGGAGCTCGGTCATTTTCCCGACCTCGAGCCGCTCCGCCCACTCAAGGATCTTGTCGCTGAGCGAGACCGTTTCTTTTTTCAGGATCTGAGTCCGTTTGCGCGCGCGGGTGACGAGATCCTGAAAGCCCAGTGCCAGGTCCGTGATGTTCATCTCGCGCCAGACGCGCTCGATGGGAGGCTTGCGATTGGGGCGAGTGAAAACGTCCTCGCCCAGGCGCGGCAATTGAGCCAGGTCTTCTCCGGCGGCGCGAAACCGCTGGTGCTCCAGCAGCTGGCGGACAAGGTCTTCTTGCGTGAGCTGGTGATCGTCCCCGTTCGCGTCCGCTTCGTTTTCTTTCTTTTCCTGGGGAAGGAGCGCTTTGCTCTTCCAGTGGAGCAGGGTGGCCGCCATGACCAGGAACTCGCTGGCAATGTCGAAGTTCAGCTCTTGCATCAGGCGGACGTAGGAGAGGTATTGATCGGTGATCTTTGAAATCGAGATCGCCGAGACGTTCATCTCGTGGCTTTGGATCAGATAGAGCAGAAGATCCAATGGACCTTCGAAACTCTCGAGCTGAATCGTAATTGGAACGCGATGGGCCAAAACTGGATTCCCCCTCTCCCCTGAGCGCCCGATCATATCGAAACGATCGGATTAGGCAAGCGAGGGATTGGGGAAAAAATAAATTAATGCAATGCGTTAAGTCTGCGGAATGAATCCAACTCGATCAAAAACCTTGCGAAGTGTCGGCTCAGCGCGCCGTCTTGCTCGCTCGGCCCCCCGACTCAGGACTGAATCGAGATAGGTCCGATCGGCGAGGAGCTGGGCAGTCTTTTCGCGAATGGGCCGCACGGCTTCGATGACGATCTCAGCGGTTTCGATCTTCAGGTGGCCGTACTGTTTACCTGCGTAGGATTCAACGAGCTGAGCGACGGGCTTTCCGGTGAAGGCCGCCTGGATCGTGAGTAGATTCTTGATTCCCGGTTTGCTGTCTTCGAATGTGATCTCGTTCCCTGAATCCGTGACTGCGCGCTTGAGCTTCTTCAGGATCTGATCGTCGGTGTCGCTCAGATAGACACTTGCATGAGGATCCTCATCCGATTTCGACATCTTGGCTGTCGGATTCTGAAGGCTCATGATCCTGGCTCCGACTGGCGGGATGTAGGCCTCAGGGATCTTGAACAGGTCCTCTCCGAAGAGATTGCGCATGCGAATCGCCAGGTCGCGAGCCAGCTCGATGTGCTGCTTCTGATCTTCACCCACCGGGACCAGATCGGTCTGGTAGAGCAGGATGTCGGAAGCCATCAGCACGGGATAGGCGAACAAGCCCGCGGGAATGTTCTGTCCTTGCTTGGCGCTCTTGTCCTTGTATTGGGTCATGCGGCTGAGCTCGCCCATATAGCTGAAACAGGTTAAAATCCAGGCCAACTCAGCATGTTGGGGAACGTGCGATTGCACGAAGATCGTGGCCTGCACCGGGTCGATTCCCGCCGCCAGGTACTGGGCGAGCGCTTGATAAGTCAGCTCCCGAAGCTGTAGCGGGTCCTGCCGAACGGTGATGGCGTGCAAGTCGACTGCGAAGAACAGGCAGTCGTAGTCTCGCTGGAGCGATACCCAGTTCTTGAGAGCGCCCACGTAGTTCCCGATGGTGATCTTGCCGGAAGGCGTTACGGCCGAAAGCATCACTTTTTTGGAAGAAGCAGGCACTTGGGACATTCCGGAATTCCTCATCTCCTCGATAAATGCCACCCTATCTCCGGGCGACCTGAATTAGTCTTACAACACTTCAGGCAATTGGAAAACCAGGGCCATCCCATAAAGCGTGAGCTCAGTGGCGAATACGATCGGGTATCGGAGCACGGACAGCGCTCCGGTGAGCAGAAGCGCGATCAGGATGAAAAGGCTGAAACGGGTGAGCGATTCGTACTTCATGGCCCAGTGGTGGGGAAGAAAGCTCTGGATCATCTTGCTTCCATCGAGTGGCGGAAGGGGAATCAGATTGAAGATTCCCAGGGCATAATTGATCGAGATGGAGATCGCCGCCATGCTGATCAGGGGTTTGTGAAGGTAGAAGTCCTCGGGGACCCAAAGGCGCATGGCGCAGAAAATGGCGGCTGAAAACAGCGCGAGAAGGAAGTTCATTCCCGGGCCGGCGAAAGAGACCCAGAAAAGGCCGGGGCGGTACTTCTTGAAAAGGCGAGGGTCGATCGGCACGGGGCGAGCCCAGCCAAAAAGAAGCGTCATTCCCGAGATCATATTGATCAGCGGAAAAAGCACGGTGCCGATCGGATCCAGGTGCGGCAGGGGGTTGAGCGTGAGTCGGCCCGCGTCCTTGGCGGTGGTGTCGCCCCAGCGGTAAGCGACGTAACCGTGCCCGAACTCGTGAGCGACCACGGCGAGGAAGAAGGGGACGATCTGGATCGAAATCATCTGCATCCGCTCGGCGAAGGACTCCATGCATTATTCATGGCATAAACCTGGAGGAAGTGCCAGATCGGCGTCTCTCGCGACGGCCGTGCGACGGCCGAAGCGCGCATGATGGGCCCAGGCTTTGGGCCGCTCAGCCCCCACGCGGGTGGTATTTCTTATGCGCTGACTTGAGGTGCTCAGGCGTGACGTGAGCGTAGATCTGAGTCGTCGAGAGATCCGAATGGCCTAGGAGGCTTTGCAAGGAGCGCAAATTCATGCCCGCTTGGAGAAGATGGGTCGCGAACGAGTGCCGAAGCACGTGAGGCGAGATGCGCGAGGAGATGCCGGCCTGAAGAGCGAGCGCCTTGAGGGTCTTCCAAAAGGATTGGCGTGAAAGTCCCTGGCCCTCACGATTGAGAAAAAGGAATTCGGCGGGGCGGTCCTGGCAGCTCAAATCGGGGCGGAACTTCTGAAGATAAAGGTTGAGTCGTTCGCCCGCGACCGGAGCGAACGGGACGATTCTTTCTTTTTGCCCTTTGCCGCGGACTCGCACGTAGCCCATCGCCAGGTCGAGGTTGTGGGTAGTGAGCCCGACGAGCTCGGAAACTCGAAGCCCCGAAGCGTAGAGGAGGTACACCATCGCGCGATCCCTGGCCTGAAGTGCCTCGCGCGTGGATTCGTTCGGATAGAATAGCCCTTCGTCAGCGCAGGTAAGAAGCCGGGTGACCTCATCCTGAGACAGGAACTTGGGGAGACGCTTGGCCTGGGCGGGGCTTTGGAGCCGTTCGGCGGGGTTGTTCTGCAGCCCGCGTTCGGAGCAGCAGAACTTGAAGAATTGGCGGATAGCACTGACCTTCCTGGCGACCGAGGCGGGCTTCTGCTTAGTGCGATGCAGGTGGGCCAGATAGTCGTTGATTTGATCGAGCTCCACTTCCTCGGCTAATTGGTCCTCAGGCAGCCAGGCGGCGAATTGCCGCAAGTCCCTTCGATAGGCCTCGATCGTCTTTTCTCCGGCACCGCGATCAATGCGAAGCGAGTCCAGATAATCGGGAATGAGCTGGGACAGGCTGGACATGGATCCCAGTATGTCATTTTTCGTGGCGAGTCTCAGTCGTGGAAAACTTGACGCCTGGGAAGTCAAAAAGAGCCGGCACCTACGAAACGAAAAGTGGACCAGCACCGCCGGCGCTGGTCCACTTTTTTTGGGGACTCGTGGTTTCTGCCCTAAACCGCGAGTCTTTTCGGGGTCTGGTCTACTACTGCTTGAACTCTGCTCTGGATGACCTGGGCGGGTCTACACGCTACTCAACTGGCCCCTGCATCTGCTATTGGCTTGAACTCCGCTTCTACTTCCGCTGTTCAGCCCCGAGGGAGGAGAACTGATTCGCTCGATGGCGAGAGCCTCTTAGAAGTACAGAGGCTCGACCATCGAATGAGTTGCGCCGCCGTTGAGTTGTATATAAACCCAACCATTATAGATCGTGGGAGTGCCGTTGAAGACGGTGTAGCCCACGTCGATTTGCATTCCGCTGACGCAAATCTGCGTTTGGGGGTAGCCGCCGTACCCAGGCTGGCCATACCCAGGCTGGCCGTATCCAGGCTGACCGAAGGTTGGGAACCCGTAGCCATTGTAACCATACATTCCAGGGTACTTATAGGCCATCTCTTGGAGCTTGGCTGGCTTGACTTGGATGAAACCTGAGATCGAGGGGCCATACCCGTACCCGGTGGTCGGTGCTGGGCCGTACCCGCCATATCCACCTGGGTATGGATATTGAGTTTGAGGATGGGAGATCGTCAGGCTGATGAAGGCATCGACGCCGTCACGAGTGTAAGTCGTTCCCCCGGCGATCGCGGGGGCGCCGCCGATCAAGACCTGGTCCGCCATCACGCTGTTCGAGGTGATATAGACTGGGATCTCGGGACGGGATGCGAACGGGATCTGCTGGTTGATAGGCACGCAGTACCCGGGTCCGTATCCGCCGCCAGGAGGAAGGACTCCGGGGGGAAGCGGCGACGTGGACGATTCGTTGGATTTGCTCTTCCCGCAGCCTGACATCAGGGTTGCGAAAACCGCGATCGCAAGGGCGGTTGCGATACGCTTGGATGAATGGCGATTCATACTACCTCCGGCTGCTCTTATGTGTGACGCTCTCTCGCGTCGGCAGCTCTCTCAAGAGAGGAGTAGAGCAAGGCTGGTGCCAATCTGCGTCGTGACAGACCCAGGCCTAATGAATAACGTAAGTGTATAAAATAAAAGGCATCAGAAAGTGTGTCAGCGCTCCCGGAAGCCGCGGGCCCCTGTCAATTGACTTTACACTTGCTCAGGTGGGGGAAGCTTTTGGTTCCTGACCGATGGAGCCTGTACTGCTCGATAGCGTCGGCGATAGCATCGGCGATGGCCTTCTGGCCTTTCTTCGAAAGCACGATGCTTCTGTCCTTCTCGCTGGTGATGAAGCCCGCCTCGACCAGGACACTGGGCATGTCGGCTCCCAGGAGAACATGGAAGAGCGCCTGCTTCACGCCTCGGTCCCGCTGCTGGTAGAAGCGCCTGGACCCGGTGGTCGCGTCCAGGAGCTTGTATTGGAGCGCGCACGCGAGATTTTTGCTCTCGGCGATGTTGGCATCCAGCCTCAGGTCCTTGAGGATCAAGGCGACGTCCATGGCTTGCGGCGTATCGACGTCGACGGTGGGCGAGACGATCGAGTTCTCGAGCTGCGCCAGCCGACGGGAGGAAGCATCCGAGGTGTTATTGAGGATGAAAGTCTCGACGCCTTGGGCATCGCTGACCATGGGCGTCTCGGTCGAGTTCATGTGGATCGAAAGAAACGCATCGGCCTTGAGGCGGTTGGCGATCACGGTACGGCCTGCGAGCGAGACCTCGTAATCGCTCTCGCGGGTCAGGATCACTTCGATCCCGCGTGATTTGAGCTCTCGAGCCGCCTGGTGGGCCAGGGCCAGCGTGATGTCTTTTTCGGCGACTCGCAGCTTGCCGTTGTCGAAAACAGCGCCCTCGTCCTGGCCTCCGTGACCGGGATCGATGACGACTCGAAACGGGCGTTTCACCGCCCAGGCCATGGGCGCGCCCGCGCTTGCAGCGATTGAGAAAATAAGACAGGAAATGAGGATCTTCATGATCGTTGTCTGGAGAGCAAGATTCATTCTTGCCCGTAGTTCTCAGCTTATGGGATGGATACCCTATGGGCAAGTACCTTAGCGAGCTGAGAGCCTTCGCCGCATGGTTCGAGCGTCAAAAACGCATCTTGCCATGGCGCTCGGATCCGTCCGTGTACCGGGTCTGGATCTCCGAAATCATGTTGCAACAGACGCAAGTCGCGACGGTCATTCCGTATTTCGAGCGATTCGTCGCGCGGTTTCCCGACATCAATTCTTTGGCGTCGGCGGACGAGGCCGACGTGATGCTTCACTGGGCGGGGCTGGGATATTACTCGCGGGCGCGCAATCTGCAAAAAACCGCCAGGATCATCGCTGAAAGCGGGCGATTTCCCGAATCGCGCGAGGAGTGGCTCGAGATGCCCGGAGTGGGCGCGTACACGGCCGGAGCGGTTCTTTCGATCGCGCAGGACCGGCCGGAGGCCCTCCTTGATGGAAACGTAGAGCGGGTTCTTTCAAGGGTTCGTCGCGTCGGCAGGGAGCGGGGAGACACGGTCTACAAGGCCAAACTTTGGCGGATCTCACGCGCGGTGGTCAGGAGCGCTTGGCGCTCGGGCATTCGTCCAAGCGTGATCAATCAGGCCTTGATGGAGCTCGGGGCTTTGATCTGCACGCCTAAGAATCCCGCCTGCTCGCGGTGCCCGGTTGCTGGGATCTGCCGCGCTCGAGCCGCGGGCGAACAGGAGTCGTACCCCCCGAAGAAGAAGCCAAAGCAGTGGATCGAGCTTCGGGAGGAAGTTCACTGCGTGTTCTCCTCAGATGGTCGCGTGCTGGTTCGCCAGCGAAAGCCAGGAGAGTGGCGATCGGGGCTCTGGGATTTTCCCGAACGGCTCGAAGCGCTGGTCTCGGGCGCTCAGCTGGTGTCGCTAGGTGAGGTGGAGTCCCGGCACGTGGTCACTCGCCATCGGATCGAAAGAAAAACCCGAGTCTGGCGATTGCGCTCCTGGAGTGCTTCAGAGCCTCGGGAGACGGATCTGCGCTGGGTGGATCCCCGTGAGCCTGGAGTCGCGCTCGGCTCGGCCATCAGGCAAAGTTTGAAGAAGGTCTTCGAGCGCTTTCCTGGAGCTTCACGAGGAAGTTGAGCGCCTGGACAGGCGTCATCTGGTTCACGTCGGCTCCTTCGATCTCTTTCAGAAGAGGATGCTCCTCCTCGGCTGGCAGCGGGACTTGCGGGACTGAATCGGCCTTCGGCCCTTCCTGCGCATAGCTGAAGAGCGAGAGTTGGTCAGTCGTGGACTGGACCTCGCCTTTGGCCTGAGCGACGGCCTCAAGCTCTTCGAGCACTTTCCATGCGCGTTCGACGACCGGGGAGGGGAGCCCCGCGATCCGCGCCACATGAACGCCGAAGCTCTCGTTGGCCGGACCTTCCTGCAATTTGTAAAGAAAGCGCAGGCTGCCGCGCTTCATCGATCGCGCGCCTTCGACCGCCATATGCGCGTTAGCCAGCAGCGGGAGCGAGCCCGCAAGGCGCGTGAGCTCGTGATAATGGGTCGCGAAGAGGGTGCGCGCCCGGATTTGGGTGCAAATCCACTCGAGCGTCGACCATGCGACGCTGATTCCGTCATAAGTGCTGGTGCCGCGCCCAATCTCATCCAGAACGATCAGAGAGCGCTCGTCGGCATGGTGGAGGATATGGGCGAGCTCGCTCATCTCGACCATGAAAGTGCTCTGTCCGCGCGCGATGGCGTCATGGGCTCCGATGCGCGTGTAGAGCGCTGAAACGGCTCCCCATCGCGCCTGCGCCGCCGGCACGGGCGCGCCCAGTTGCCCCAAGACGATGATCAGGGCACTCTGCCTCATGACAGTCGACTTACCGCCCATGTTCGGGCCGGTGATGAGCAGAGTCATGCGGCTCTCGGGAGAGAGCAGCAGATCGTTGGGCACGAAGGCGCCGCGACTGGCTTGGTCGACCAAAGGATGCCGACCCGCCTGGATATCGATGTCGAATGAATCGTCCACTACCGGAAAGCTCCAGCCTGGCTCCTCGGCCAGTTTCGCGAGAGAGGCCAGGCTATCCAGCTCACCCAGTGCCTGCGCGACCTTCATGATCTGCGGGGTTTGATCCAGGATCTCACGGGTCAACTCCTCGAAGAGCTGTTGCTCAAGCGCTTTTTGACGGGAGGAGGCGGTCACGATTTCTTCTTCGAACTTCTTGAGCTCCTCGGTGAAGAAGCGCTCCGCTCCCACGGTCGTTTGCTTTCGCTGGTAGTGAGACGGGACGTTCTTGAGATGCGCCTGCGTGACCTCGATGTAGTAGCCGAAGACGCGGTTGTAGCGGACCTTGAGCGAAGGAATGCCTGTCGTTTCCCGTTCGCGCGATTCGAGCTCGACGAGCCAGCGCTGGCCGTCCTCGGTCAGCGAGATCAGGCGATCGAGATCCGGGTGCGTGCCCATCCCGAAGATCCCCCCATCGCGGACGCTGAGCGGAGCGTCGTCTTTCTGGGTACGGATGATTTTCTGAAAGAGAGGCTCGAGCTTGGAGTGAGCTTCTATCAAAGTCTGTTTCAAGCCGCCGAGGGTCTCGGAACGCGGACTCTCCAGGATGTAGGTCAAAACCGGTAGGGTGGCGAGAGACTTGCCCAGAGCCAGCGTATCCCGGGGATTCGCCAGGCGCGCGTTGATCCTTCCGCAGATCCTTTCGAGATCGTAGAGCTGAGCGAGTTCGCTTGAAAGCCTTTCGATCATCCGAGGCGCATCGGCCAGTTCGCGCACGGCGGCTTGGCGCGCGGAAATCTCGATCGGGGATTTCAGCGGCTCAAGGAGCCAGCGCTTGAGCTGCCGGGCGCCCAGCGATGAGCGAGTCTTGTTGATGAAATCGTAGAGGTTGGGGGGTCCGTCCTGCGACGGGATCAGGTCCAAATGCTGCGCGGTCCTCGGGCCAAGGACCAGGGTCTGAGGACGGTGGAGTGGGGCAGGGAGCTTCAGATGGGCCAATCGTTCTTGCTGCTGGGCTTTCAATGAGTAATGAACCAGCAGGCCCACCGCTTGGACGGCTGCGGGCGTATTGAAGAAGGCGTCCAGTGTTTCGACTCCATAATGCCTCTTGAGAAGGGCGTCGGCTTGCTCGGCCGCAAGCGTGTTGAACGGGAGTTCTTCGACGAGCACCGACCCTTGGGACATCGTGGCCTGCGCTTCGGGAGCACCGAGGCGATCCACGGAGAGGTAGTGGCGAATCGGAAGACCCATGAGCTCGGTCGCGAGAGCGGCCTCTGAGAGGGGATCGCTTACCAAGGTTTCTCCCGTGGAAGGATCCAGGCAAGCCAGCACCCACCGGGTATTGGCGGACGACTTGTTCTCGCAGGCCACGGTCGTGGCCAGGAAAGACGACTCGGCGCCTTCGTTCTCGAATTGCACCGCTGGAGTGAAGATTCGGATCAGCTCGCGCCGGACGATGGATTTACCGTTGGCCCTGGAGACTTCGGGGTCCTCGACCTGCTCGGCGATCCCCACCTTCTTGCCCGCTTTGAGGAGACGAGTGAGGTACCCGATATAACTGTGATGCGGAACGCCCGCCATGGGCGTGGGATTGGGCTTGTTCTTGTCGCGTGAGGTGAGGGTGATCTCCAGGATGCGCGCTGCCTCGATCGCATCGTCGCCGAAGAGTTCGTAGAAGTCCCCCATCCTGAAGAAAAGGAGCGCGTCTCCGGCTTGTGCTTTCAGATCCCAGTACTGCTTCATCAGCGGGGAGAGTTCGTCTTGAGGCATAGGGGCTCTTTTCGCATGGATGGAGGGTGCTTCTCAAGATTCGAATGGCGCTTTGGAAGCAGCGCGCGTGATCTCCGAGGAAAGTTAGATGGAAGAAATATTGCGTCGTGTCGAATTTGAATCGATGGCTGCTTAAAGCGCCTTGCGTGCTGGGATTCCGGGCCCGCGTTCGGAGCTCGGGCCTGGGTTCGAACCGATGAGTTAGGCTGGGCCTGATTAACGTTCCACCGGCGCTCCCACGCGATGGACCTTCACCATATTCGTGGTCCCGCGACGGAGCGTGGGAATGCCGGCCGTGACCACGAGCAGATCGTCGTGCTCGGCCCAACCCTCGGCCATCATCACTTTTTCGACCATCGCGAAGAGGTCATCGGTGCCAACGATCTTCGGGATCAAGACCCCGCGCACACCCCACACGAACGAAAGCTTGCGGAGCATGTCCTCGTTGTCCATGATCGCCACGATCGGCGTTTCGGGACGGAACTTCGCGAGTACGCGCGCGGCCATGCCCGAATGGGTGAGGCACGCGATGGCGACCGCGCCCACGTGGTTCGCGATCCTCGAAGCGCTGAACTCGATGGATTCGACGACCGAGCCCGGGATGGGAAGGATATCGTTCGGAGTTCGATGGTATTCTTTCGATCTTTCGGCTTCGAGGATGATGCGAGCCATGGTGCTCACGGTTTCCAGCGGGTACTGGCCCGAGGCAGTTTCTGCGGAGAGCATGACGGCGTCGGTCCCGTCGAAGACCGCATTCGCGACATCGCTCGCTTCGGCACGCGTGGGTGTGGGCGAGGAAATCATGGACTCGAGCATCTGCGTCGCCGTGATGATCGGGACTCCGAGCTCGTTGCAAGTGCTGATGAGGCGCTTTTGGACCGTGGGAACGCGTTCGGCGCTCAGCTCTACGGCCATGTCGCCGCGCGCGACCAAGAGCCCGTCGGAGACTTCAATGATCGAATCCTGGTTCTCGACCGCTTCTTCGCGCTCGATCTTGGCGATCACCATTGGAGGGTCGTTGGTCACTTTGCGGATCCGCTCTTTCACGGCCTCGATATCCGTGGCGGACCTGACGAACGAGAGCGCGACGCCGTCGACTTTCTGATCCAGGCCGAACTTCAAGTCCTCCAGATCCTTGTCAGTCACGCACGGAATGGAAAGCGGGGTGCCTGGCAGGTTCATGCCTTTGTTGCTGGTCAGGTGTCCTCCGACCTCGACCTCGGCGACGATCTCGGGTGGGTTCACGGAGGAGGCGCGAGTCGAGATCTTGCCGTCGTCGAAGAGAATTCGAGCGCCCGGGCGCGTATCGGTAGAGACAGGGCCTGCGATCTCGGCGGAAATGGGAATCAGAATCTTTCCGTGGCTCGAGGTCTTGGGCGTGGCCCCTTCAGGATAGAGGAGAATGGTATCGCCTGCTTTGAGGTCGATTCCCCCTTCGGGGAGCACGCCGCAACGGATCTTCGGGCCCTGCAGATCCTGCATGATGGCGATGGGCTTCCCTGCGCGTTTCGCCGTATCGCGGATCGTTTGGATCAAGCTGCGATGAAATGCGTGCGTGCCGTGGCTGAAGTTCAGGCGCGCGATGTCCATTCCCGCTTCGATCAGGCCGTAGATGCGATCCTGAGTCTTGGAAGAGGGGCCTAAAGTGCAGACGATCTTAACTTTTCTTCTTGATGAGGAGTGCATTGGAACGCTTCATTCTCTCCAGCTGATCCTGGTAGTTCTGAGTCATCATTCGCTCGCGTTCCTCATGCTGTTGCTCAAGCTGGGCCAACCGCTGTTCGTATTGCTTGGCTTGCTCTTCTAATGCCGTCCGGTGCTGTCGTTCCGCATCTCGTAACTTTCGGTCGGCTGCCGACTTCATGTCGTCAAATGCCGCTTCATGCTCAGCTCGTTGGTCTGCGAGTTTCTTTTCGTACTCTCGGATTAACTCATTTTGACGAGCAGAGAAAGCCCTCTGGGCCATCTTGGAATTGAATTCGACCTCTTGGCGATACGCCTGTAGTTTAGCGCTCGCGTCATTGCGGGTCGTCGTCAAGATCTCTTCGTACTGGCGCCTGAGCTTCTCGAGCGTTTGGGCATGACTGCGCTCGAGAGTTTCGGTGGAGCGGAGATGCGCATTGTCTTGGTTGCGCAGGGTCTCGTGGCGCGAGGCCTCCAGCTCCTCCACGGTGAAAAGAAGCTCAGTTCGAGAGCGTTGCCTCTCCATGGCTTGCTCCTGTTGCAAGCGAGTCTCGCGATCGGCGCTCGAGCGAATCTCGTCATTCAGCCTCTGCGTGTACTCGCGTTTCATGCTTTCGACCGTGCCATGATGGCGCTGGGACTCGGCGTCGAATGTTTTTTGGTATTGGCCTGCCAGACTGCGACGAACGGCCTCTTCGGCCGCTGGCGAGATCTCGGAGGTGTCTGTGGTGGTGTTCTGGCGCTGTACGTGGCGTTGAAGCGTCTCGATCTCGAAGCGATCGGACTCGCGAGTATTGGCCATCGTCTCCTGATAGGCCTTCGCCTGGCGCTGCAGGGCCGCGTCCCGCTGTTGGTTCAGCTTCTCGACATGGGCTTCGTGATTGGAGCGCGAGAGTGCTCGCTCCCGGTCACGCTGGATCTGAGTCTCGTTTTGAAAATGCTCGAAGGCCTGCCCGAGCTCCTGCTGGCGCAGCTGATTCTCGAGGTTCTGTTGCCGAATCACTCCGGCGAAATAAGCGTCCTTCTCCTGGAGGCTCCTGTTGTGGAGCCGTGCGAAAGCGGTGTCGGCTTCCTTGGCTTTCTGCTGCATCCCGCGGATCTGGTCCTCGTAAGCGGACTGCATGGTTTGGTTGCGCGAGCGCCAGTCGTTTTCGAACTCTCGATGCGCGTCGACGGTGCCCTGTCCCTTTTCTTTCGCGTACAGACCTTCCTTGGTCAGGAGATCCTGGATCTCTTCGCGCAGTTGCGAGGTCTCCTTCAGGTGGCGCTGTCTGAGGGTCTCGGCGTCCCGGACGCTTCGGTCCCGCAGTGCGCGGGCCGAAGTCTCGGATCGCCGGTCGTAGCTTTCCTCAGCCTGGGCGAGGCGACGTTCGACTTCCTGGTCTTTGCTTTCCAAAGCGCGCTGGGTGTCGCGCCGAACGAGGTTCTGCTCTTTCAGGTGTTCGCGCACCAGCGCTTCGCGCTCGCTTTCGAGCCCCTCCTTTGCCGCTTGGAATGAGCCGGCGCCGTCGTCGTCTCTCTTTCTGGAGGCTTCTTTGACGGCCTCTTGAGCCCGCTTGGCCATCTCTTCCAGTTCGCGTTCGTGCTCGACCGCGCGTTCCTCGGCCCGAGTATCGTAGGTTTCGCGCGTTTCGCGGCGATCGCGCTCAAACGCCCGCTGCTGCTCGTTCAGTGCCCGTTTCGTCGTATCCAGCTGGTCCTTGAGCTCCTCGGCTTCGAGCCCGTTGTAGCGGCCCCTGCGGTCATAGGTCTGTTCCTTGATTCGCTTGATCTCGGCGCGGCTGTTCTCTTTCTCTCGCTCGATGGAGCGGTTCGCGCTTTCGCGGATCTCGCTGATCGTCTCTTCGGTCGCGGCTTCCTGGCGGAGGGCGTTTTCGGCGCGGCTCTCCTCGGCGCGTGCTTCTCGCGCTTCTTGTTTAGCGCGATTGCGCTGCATGGCCGTACGATACTCTTCTTCGAGCTCGTCGATCTTGCGCTTGTAGTAGCTGTAACCCCCGTCGGAGGGGCCGACTCCCGCCATAGGTTCAGTTTATCGAGCCGCGGCGCAGGGCAAAATCGGCAAATTTTGCCGGAGTCTGAGGAAGGTCCAGAGAAAAATGGGAGCTCCGTAGAAGCCGAGAAGTGCGCCCTGCCGGGCGCACAACAAAAAAGGGAGCCCTTTCGGGCTCCCTGGAGTCAAACCGTCGTGAAAGGCAGGTATTACATCTTCTTCTGTTGTTTCTGGTACTCGAGTTCTTCGTCGATGATTTCGGAGAAGCTCTCGATCGGCAGTGCGCCGCTGACCAGCTGGCCGTTCACGAAGAAGGTCGGGGTGGAGCGCACGCCGAGCTTCTCGCCGTACTCCATGTCCTTCTTCACGAGATCGACGTACTTCTTGGAGTCATAACACTCCTTGAATTTCTTCTCGTCGACCCCGACTTCCTTGGCGTACTTAGCCAGGCTCTCGTCATCCATCTTGTCCTGATTCTTGAACAGGATGTCGTGGTACTTCCAGAACTTGTCCTTGTTCTGCTCGTGTACGCACATAGCGGCGGCAGACGCCTCGTCAGCTTCGGTGTGCATCGGAAGAGGGAAGTGACGGAAGGCAATTTTCACCTTGTTGCCGTACTTCTTCTTCACTTGGTGCATGGTTTCGGCGCCACGGCTGCAGAACGGGCACTGGAAGTCAGAGAACTCGACGATGGTGACCGGCGCGTCGGACTTGCCGAGGATCGGAGCGTTCTCGCCGACTTCGACCTGGATGTCCATGCGAGGCTTCTTGAAGTAGACTTCAACCGGCTCGGACTTGGTCAGCTTGGCCAGATGAGCCTGGATCAGCTCCTGGCGCTTCTGGCTCTGAAGGTACGAGTTGATCCGCTCCTTGATCTGAGGGTTGATCTGGCTCTCGGGGATTTTCTTCTCGGCGACGAACTTCTTGTATTCTTTTTCGGAGATCTTGATGTCGCCCTTGGTGATCTTCTTGTTGATGTACTCATCGAGGCTCATGTTCGCCTTCTGGGCTTCTGCGCCGATGAGCTTGCTTTCGATGAGCCGATTGAGCCGCTCCATGCGAAGCTCGTATTCCCGCTTGCGGAGCTCGAAGAAGTCGAGCTTGTCGTCGCCGATCAGCTCCTCTTCGGTGATTTCCTGGCCTGCGACCTTGGCGACGACTCCCGATTTCGGAGCGTCCTTGACGACGATGTTGGGCTTGGCGGCATTGCTGTCAGTACAAGCTGAGACCACCGCGAAAGCGGCGACCGCGATGACTGCGCTGCCCAACGTGAAAGGATAATATTTCTTACGGGATTCGATGCTCACTATGGCCTCCCTCAAATGAGACGTACTGTTTTTCTTGGCGGTTCGACTCAGGCGCCCAATGTGAGAGGGAAACCATCGTCGTTCGGTAACCTGCTAAATATTTAACGAAAATCATCGTAAGTCAGAGGTACAACGGATGCAACGCAAAACTCTCTTTTTTGCTCGTAAGCGCCCGCGGATCAGCAATATTCCCAAGGCGATTTGGGCGACGCACCATCCCCAGATGATAGGCGTGGGAATCGGATACCGTCCTTGCACGAGAAGAAAGACGATGAAACTGGCTCCGAAGACCAGTTGAGTCACCACAGGAAAGCCGTGCTCTTGTCTCCACACCTTGGGCGTGTTGCAGATCGGACAGACTTCCTCGGTGCTTTCTTTGAAGGTGCTTCGGCCAAACATGTCCCCTTCAGTTTAACCATGCGTCGTTGACAAAGCGCAATTGAATTAATAGCCTGCGGTGGCGAACGGCTTGAATCATTAACGACAGTCTCATTGCGCTCATGGGGGGAACATGAAACTAAGCGGGAGTCGTACTGTCTTGTTTGGCGCAGTTTTGCTTTTTGGCGCGAGCGCAATGCTCGCATCGGTTTGCGCGCATGCTGAGAGCCTCGGCTTCAGCTTGCAGCAGGTAGAAGGCTCGGACGAGCTTGCAATCGAGGTTCGTGATGACCTGACCGGCGAGCTGATTGAGAATCCTTCAGTCGTGATCGAGGAGGCCTTGGGGAGCAATCGCGTGCCTCTCGACGGGCTCTCGACCGTGACTGTTTCCAAAGAAGGGTACACGACGTTCTCGCTGGTGGGGGTGCAAGCAGGGAAGCTGACCGTGTTCCTGAAACCCCTGAGCTTGGAGAATGCCGACGCCATGGCGAGCGGGCAGATGAGCGGCTGGGCCACTACGACTCCTATTTTTGGCGGGCTCGTGATGAAGACCCTCGGAGTGGGGGACCTGCTCGATTTCAGGCTGGGATCGGTCGTCTCTCCGTTGAAGGACACCATTAACGTCTTCGGGCCGAGGGAAGTTCCCTCGAATCTGGTTCTTCCCAGGCAGACGGTTTTCCTGGGTGTGCAGCTGAACAAGCCGAATTATAGCTTGCCGATGTCCAGTGGTCACCTCCAGCAGCTGGTTGGGCTTCAGGGACAGATTCCGCGAGCGGATCTGCTT
>CAYNDM010000020.1:0-18667 GCA_964395265.1 uncultured Bacteriovoracaceae bacterium | reverse complement strand
GCCATCTCGCGCTGCCCTTTAATCAAATGAGTCATGTCGTCCACGACGACGACGACCCCCCAAGGCTGAGAAAGCGGGTTCTCGCAAAGGGGCGTAGCCACCGCCGAAAGCGTCTTGCTCCGATCGCCTGAACGGAAGTTCCATTGCGAAGCCAGAACGGGCTCCCCCGGCTCCGGGGTGGAGGGTGTCTCGAAAGCGCGCTCGATCACTTTGGCGAGAGCGTCGGACTCTCCCGTCAAGACATCGTTGAAACGGCGACCCAGCGCCGTCTCCGGCCGGATCGCGAGAAGATGGGAGAGTGCCCGATTGAAAGTGGTGATGGTCCCTGCAAGGTCCACGACTAGCACTCCCGTCCCGACATTGGTCAGCACCGCTTCGAGCTGAAGTCTTCTCCTCTCCATGTCTTCGTTCGCCTGGGTCAGCCGGGCGCGGTGCTCTCTCAGGTCGCGAGTCATCTTATTGAAAGAGTCGACAAGAACGGCGATCTCGTCATGACCTGAACCGCTGATCGTGACGTCCAGGTTTCCCGCGCCGACCGCCTTGGCCCCGTGAACGAGCCTTGCCACCGGCACGGTAAGCTCCTTGGCCAGGTAAAGCCCCATCCAGATGGCGACAAAGATAATCACCAGAGTGATCATGATG
Source organism: uncultured Bacteriovoracaceae bacterium (assembly GCA_964395265.1). GTDB lineage: Bacteria > Bdellovibrionota > UBA1018 > UBA1018 > UBA1018 > CAYNDM01. The sequence continues at coordinate 18,025 of CAYNDM010000020.1, read as the reverse complement.
AGGATGATGAAGTAGGTGGTCTTCATCGGGTACTTCAGGGGGTTCACGTCCTTATAGTCATCGAAAACGCTCGCGATCTCATCGACCCGGTTCACGAGGCTGACCGGGATATAGGCGTTCACCACGATGACTCCCGCGACCCTCTTCGCCGACGGGTCGGAGTCGTCGCCGACGAAAACCGGAACCAGGCAGCGGATCAGGTCTCCCGAGCCGATGTGCTGGATCACGGGAACCTGTTCGCCCGCGAACGCCCGCTCCAGGCGATCCAGCGCCAAGCGCGGGTAGACCGGCTCCGAAGACGAAGATTCCCTTTGAACCAGGACACGATCGTCGAGGGGATCGGCATAGAACTCGATCGCGTCCAGCGCGAGGAGCTCGCGCTGCGATTCGAGATAACTGGTGATCCACTTGGGATTGGGAGTGAAGTAATCCTTTTCCTTGCTCTTCAGCTCGCTTTCAAGCCTACGCCCCGTCCCGGCCGCGATGTGCTCGGCGAAGTGCATCGCCGTCTGGTCCATGTTCCGGTAATAAGTATGGGTGATCTCGAGCGAAGCCTGGAGGGTGTTCTGGATTTTCTGAGAGAACCACTTTTCGAAGCTCGAGTTGATGTACATCGCCGAGATCACGAAAAGCATCAGCGTCGGGATGATGGAGAACGCCAGGAAAGCCATCACGAGCTTGGTCTTGAGATTGGATCCCAGCAGCCTTCTTCTTCTCTCGAGAAAGAGCTTGCCGATGTTCCTGAAAACGAGCCAGACCAGGGCGATCAGGATAACGATATTCAGGTTCAGGAGACCAAAAAAGAAAATCGAGTTGATGAAGGGAAGCGTATTGGCGACCTTGAAGATCCGGAACTCGGTCACCGTCAGGCCGGTGAAGAGGAGCACCAACAGGAAGATGGCGATCCATTCTCGCTTTCTCTTCCTGCGCTCGCGCGAATCGAGCGGCAAATCCAAGGGTGGCAATTCGGACATCTCTCTCTATTGCCGCACTCAAAGATCGCGTGCAAGCGCCAACGAGCTGGATGCGCGGCAAATTAACTCCATGCGTCTAATTCAAGCAAACGAGTAGATTTCGATCCGGTTCGCCCCGGCGAGCTTAGCCGAGCGCAAAGCCTCGTGCGCGTTCTTGAAGAGGTCGATCATCCCCCCTTCGGAATTGTCTCGATCGAAACCCGCTATCCCGATGCTGGCGGTGATCTTGATGTTGTGCCTGTCGGCAGCGAACTCCGCGTTCTGGACCGCATCCCTGATCCGTTCGCCCACATATTCGGCTCCCGCAAGATCGGTCTCTGGAAGGAGCACGAAGAACTCGTCAGCTCCCACACGGCAGATCAAGTCGACCGATCGAACGCACTTTCGGATGTGCGCGCTGACGGCCTTGAGGACCTGACTCCCGAAGACGAATCCCGAGAGCTCATTGACCGCCGAAAACTGATCGAGATTGATCATGAGACCGGAAATCGGCTTGCGGAATCGGCGAGAGCGCTGGATTTCCTCTTCGCCACGGCGCTGAAGCGCGCGGAGGTTCAGCACGCCGGTCAGATCATCGGTGGACGAAAGCTCCTCGAGGCGAGTGGTGGCTCTTCTGAGCGAATCCTGGAGCTCCTTCATCTTGAGCATGATGCGGATTCGCACCATCAGGTCCTGGACACGAAAAGGCTTGGTCATGAAGTCGTCGGCTCCGGCCTCAAGGCCGTTGGTCACGTCTTCGAGACTCGAATTCCCCGACATGAGGATGATCGATGAGTAGTCGTCCGCGGTCGCGGATCGGATCTTCGGGATGATGTCGATGCCTGATTTCCCGGGCATGTTCACGTCCAGCAGGATCAGATGAGGCTTCCATGCCCGAACCCTGTGAAGCGCTCCGTCGGCCTCGGCGGCATGAGTCACTGAGTGGCCCTCCTTGCTCAAGGCCTCCGTCAGAAAATCGATGTTCTCCCGGTCATCGTCCACGACCAGGATCCGCCTGCCTTTCGTCTCCATCCCTCGGGTCTCCTATTCCTTCCTTTTCGAACCCAGCATCTCAAGCATGATGCGAGCTTCCTGGTGGTCCAGCTGGAGCTCGAGCGTCTTCTCGAACTCGATCCGGGCCTCGTTCAGCATCCCCTTCTTGTTGTAAAGCCTCCCGAGCTGGAAATGCAGCTCCGAGCTGAAGCTGATCTGCTTCATGCCCGTCTGCAGGAGAGCGATGGCCTTATCCAACAGTCCAATCTGCTCGTAAGCGGTCGAAAGCTTGATGTAGCTTCTCACGTTGGCCGGATTGGCTTCGACCGCCTTTTTGTAGAAGGGCAGCGCGGACTCGACACCTTTGGTCTTGAACGCCACATCTCCCAGGCTTCGAAGCGCGATATCGTTTTCGGGATCCAGCTGAAGCGCGGTCTCATAAAGCAGCTGAGCCTTCTGATAGGAACCCTTCTCCACGAGAGCGGCCGCCTCGCCGATCAGTTCCTGGATCTGCTTCCGGTTCTTTTTCTTGTCGAGCAGGACATCGATGCGTTTCTTCAGGTCCGCCCCGGTGAACGGCTTCAGGAGGTATTGATCGACTTGGGCCTGGGCGGCCTGCATGACTTTCATGCGCTCCATGGAGCTCTGGCTGGTGATCATCAGAAATGGGATTTCTTGGGTGCTGGGTCGGCCCTTCAAGGCTCGCAGAAGCTCGATCCCGCTCATCTGGGGCATTTCCCAATCCGATACGATCAGTCCGACCTCGTCGGCCTTATCCTTGAGGAACTCGAGGGCAGCCTTTCCGTCCGGATACGCCTCGACGCTCTTGAATCCCAGCTTCTTCAGGAACTCGACCACCATTTCGCGCGAATCGGTGTCGTCGTCCACGACCAGCGCCATCTTCTGGGGGCCGCGGACCGAAAGATTCAAAAGCTGGTCGATCTTCTCGCTGAGAGTCTGGCTCCTGAAAGGCTTGATGATGTAAGCGTCGACGTAGCTTTCGGCCGCGAGAATGACCTTCTCCGCTTCCTGGGAAATCGGGCTGGTCATGATGAGGAATGGGATATTCGAGGTGGACGGATGGGACCTCACCCGTTGAAGCAAGGTCAACCCGTTCATCATGGGCATATCCCAATCGGAGATGATGAAGTTGATCCCTGACACGCGCTCGAGGACCTGCCAAGCCTCGATTCCATCCTTGGCCTGGCTGAACTTCGCGAACCCCAGGCTGGTCAGATATTCGATGACCGTCTTGCGACTCTCGGGGTCGTCGTCGACCACCAGGAAGTGGAGCGATCGGTCGTTCAGTTGGTGCGAATCCATACCGTGAATTCCGTTCCTTTGGCCGTCTCGGTTTTGACCGTGAGACGGCCTCCATGGGCTTCGACGATTTCTTTGGAGATCGAAAGCCCAAGTCCGCTTCCGCGGTCCCCTTTGGTCGTGAACGCGAAATCGAAGATCCTGGGCAAGACATCCGGGGGAATGCCCGGCCCGTTATCGCCGACGACGGCCGCGACCCAGTCTTCGCCATCCGGCCCTTTCTGTCGCGCTACGCGGACCGTGATCTTCCCTCCCTGGGGCAAGACGTGAACGGCGTTGATCAGAAGATTGAGAAAGACCTGAGCAAGCCCGCCCACGTCGATCCGAAGCTTGGGAACGGGCTCATAGGCCTTCTCGAGCTGGATCGAAAACTTCACCAGCTCATGGCTGATCAAGCTGATCGCCTGGTCGATCGAATCCGTGATGGAAGCCATCTGTCGATTGGGCTCGGACTTCGAGAAAGACTGGAGATTACGCACGATCACCCCGGCTCGCTCCGCGGCGCTCATCACGACTTTGAGGTGCTCATGGATCTTGTCGACGTTTTTCTCCATGAGGGATAGGTCGGTCTTCCCCATGATCCGAAGCAGGATGTTCCCGAATTCGTGACCGACCCCGCGAGCCACCTGCCCCACGGCAGCGAGCCGCTCGGAGCGAACCAGCTGGGCCTGCATCGACTGGATCTGCCGGATGCGGTTCCACGCCCCGACCATCTGCCTGGCTTTTTGGACGATCTCGCCTTGGGTGAACGGCTTATTGAGGTAGTCCCAACGATCCTTGTACTCTTCGCCGAACAGCTTGTTGATCTCCTCGACCGTACGGTCGTGGTAGGCGGTGACCACGACGCAATGAAGGTCAGGGTCGAGTTTGCGGATCTCCTGAATCGTCGTGAGGCCGTCGATTCCGGGTCCCAGTTTGACGTCGAAGAATCCCGCCGCGATCCTGCGACCCGCCGCAATCTCGCTCTTCACGATCTCGATCGCCTGCTCGCCGGTCGAGGCTTCCAGCAGACGGTAGGCCTCCGAATCAGTGAGGGACGCCAAGGGATCCTGGGCAGTTCCCTGCTCCCTTCGGGAGCTCCTCCTGCCCGGGCTCGCCGCGCTCGGAGTCAGGAATTCCCGATAGCCTCTCAGGGTGTCCGGCTCGTCGTCCACGATGAGGAGAGTGCGGTTCGTATCCATTTTACTCTTTGATCATACCACGGATTCCGGGGCCGGAAGCCAGATGAGAAATGTCGTACCCTCCCCTTCACGGGTGGATTCGACCTGAAGGTCGCCGCCAAACGCCCGCACGATCCTTCGGCTGATACTCAAGCCCAGGCCCGTTCCTTTCTCCAGCGTCTTGGTGGTGAAATTAGGCTCGAAGATCCGGGATAGGTTCTCGGGGCTGATGCCCCCTCCATTATCGGTGAAACGGATCTCGACTCGGTCGGGCTTTCTCTCGGTCCTGACGCGCAGGACGCCCGCGCGGCGGCCGGCGGATTCGATCGCCTGCATGGAATTGCGCAAAAGATTCGAAAAAACCTGGACCAGCTCGTCCTTGTCGGCAACGACGGCGAACCTCTCCACGGGGCCGTCGCCGAACTCTCGAACGGCATTCATCTGACGCTCCTTCATCTGGTCGGCGAAGGTCGAAATCGTCTCATCCAACGCGCCATGGAGATCCACGGGCCTTCTCTCTCCCCCCACTCGGGAGAGCGCGCGCATATTGTTCACGATCCGGGACACGCGCGTGACCTCCTTGGAGAGGAAATCGAGGGTCTCCCTCTGCTCCGACAACCTCTTGACGGAATCCGATGCGATGCCTTCGAGGTTCGCCAGGTCTTCCTCGATCAGAAGTTTTCCGCCATCGACGGTTTTGGACAGATCCGCTTTGAATCTATCCCATCCACCGTCCCCGTAAGACTTCCTCCAGCCCGAGACGATGTCGGACAAGAGCGCGAAATCCTCACTCATCCCGTTGAACAGCTGTTTGCGAGTGACCTCGATCCGGATATTGATGTTGTTGATGGGATTGAGGATCTCGTGGGCGGCGACTCCAGCCAGCTCTCCGAGAGAGGCGAGCCGCGTGGTCCTGATCAGGCTTTCCTGGATCTGAGCCGCGTTCTTTTTCTCCTCTTCCAGAGCGGCCGTGCGCTCCCTCACCTTGACCTCGAGCTCCTTGCGTTGGTTCTCGAGCTGCGTGCGCTGGGACATCAAGTCCGCCGCCATCGCATTGAAGGAACGTGCCAGCGCCGAGATCTCGTCGCGCGTTCGGATATGAAGCGACTCGGGGAACTCCCAGCGGGACATTTTCTCGGTGGCTGCGTGAAGAGCATGAAGAGGAGCCGTCAGGCTGCCGGCCAGCCAGCCGGATACGAGCATTGAAAGGGTCAAAACAATGGCTCCGAAGAGGAGCGATTTCTCGAGAAGAGTGGAGGCCGCACGGAGCGCTTCCTTCTCGGAGACTTGCGAAATCACTCGGAGCTGTCCGGTCGGAACCGAGGCATATGCCCCGAGCCATCTATCGCCGCCAACCTCAAACGGCTTCATCTGGAACTTGACGCTCGAGTCGACCGCCTCTTTGACGATCGGAGAATCAGAAGCGATTGCGCGGCTGTTGACCAGTTGCGGATCGGGATGACCGGCGATCCTCCCTTCGTGATCGACCACATAGACCGTTGCGACTCCTCGGTCGCCCAAGAGCTTGAGCAGCGAATCCAGCCGGATATCCACGACAGCGACCCTGGGAACCGAGGATCCGGAGATCTCGACGGCGAACGCGAGCGTCAGGATTGGCGCCCCCCCCGGCAAAGTGGAGTTATAGGCAATCGAGTTCTTCTCGAGAACTCGCGTGAAGGGAACCGGGATCAACTCCCGGATCCGCTCGATCTCCGTTTCGGAGAGGCCGTAAAGCTTGAGATAACCGGGATTCCTGAAGCTCACGGTCTGGCGCCATTCGCCGGCGTTCTCAGCCGGAACATATAGGGAATAAGCGACGAGATCCCCTTCAGACTCGAAGATTGCCCTCACCCAGTCCGCGTCGCGATGCCCCTGGGTGAGCAGCCTCGCCTTATCCGAGAACTTCGAAAGCGTGGCATCGATCTGGGACGCCAACGTGTTGACGTTGCTCGCGTTGAGCTCGTAAACGAGCTCTTTCTTGTCATTTGTGAACAATCGTGTCGCCAACGCCAGATAGGCGGCTGTAGCGGCCAGAACAAGCGTGCTCATCAGGACGAAAAGCTTCGCGCGAATTGGAAATTTCACGTTTCTGGCCATAAAATTGAAACTGACATGTCAGTCCAGACAATCAGTATATCGATGAATCGTTCCCGGGCAAAGTGGCGCTTGATTGCGGCTGGGCTGGCGCTTGCTCTCGGCGTCGAGATCTACCTGCTTGTCTACGATATCCCGATTCTGCGCGATCCGGACATGAACAGGGTCGTCAGCGGCGCGAGAGGGGCGATCGTCGCCGAGCTCGTGGACCGCAAAAACGTCGTGCGGATCCAGGAGGCAGGAGACATCGTCTGGGAGGACATCTCCCCCGGACAGAAGCTCCACCAGAGCCAATCGGTCCTCACGCTCGAAGGGGCGCAGGCCCAAATCGCCTTTTTGGACGGGTCCGGACTTGTGGTCGATGAAAGCTCTCTCGTCAGGATCGAGCGCCTCGAGAAATCCGGCCGGATCGTCGTGAGCCTGATGAGGGGCACGCTTCACAAACGCGGCCGGCACCGCACCGGGAAGCCGTCGGATCGCGATATGGAGATCCGATTGGGAAGCGCGACAGCGATCGCGAAAGCGGGTTCAGAAGTGACAGTGGTCGCGTCGCCTGAGACAGCCATGGGACACCGGATCCTCGTTCAGGAGGGACAGATCGCCTTGGACGCCGGCACCGGCTCCATTGAGGTCTCCAAAGGAGAAGAGGCGCAGTTCACCCCCGACGCGAGCTCTCCCCCACGTACCCGGAAACTTCCTTTCACGCTGGTCTATCCTCGCTCGAATGAAATCGTTTCTCGCAATGGAAAGACCGCATTCAAGTGGGAAGTCGATACGGCGATCGCCAAAGGCGGTCCGCTCGAGCTTCTCGTCAGCGCCGACCCAGGCTTTGGAGAAGGCACCCTCAAGTCGACCATCGGCGCGACTCATCCGCCCCTAAAAACGATACAGGCCGCGATCGACATGTCTGGCTTCGCCGACGCCGAAAAGCTCTTCTGGAAAGTCCGTTCGGTCAGTCAGGGCCTCGAGAGCGCGATCGAGACGTTCGTGCTTGAGGAGAGAATCAGGCCCAGTCTCGTTCACCCACTTCACCACGCCCGCATCACTCCAGGGACAGCGACCACTCTCGTCTGGAGACCCGTTCCGGAGGCAGCGGGATACGAGATCGAGATCAACAGCAAGACGGTTTCATCCAAAGACAGCTATTACGAGCATCATGAATGGTCTGAGGGAGAGAATACCTGGCGGGTTCGCGCGAAAACCGACGAAGGGCGATTCACCGACTGGAGCGAGACGCGAATGATCGAAGTAGTCGGGCACGACCAGCCTCCTCCTCCGCCCACCGAATTGCATGATGCTGAGATCAAGGACCCTCCTTCGGCTCCCGATCCTGGGAGGAATCCCGCCCAGGAACACAGTTGGCTGAGATTCTTCGTCTCAAGCGCGTGGGCTGCGGACGAACCTGCCCCGCCTACGCGGTACGATGTCCACCTCAGCTGGGACCCGGTCAAGGCGGCAGCCGGGTATCGCGTACAGATCTCGCGAACTTCTGATTTCAAGACGATCATCGCCGAGAGCGAAACGACTGTACCTAGCTGGGATTGGAAATACACTCCGGGGATGGAGAACAGCAAAGGCCGAGTATTCTATCGCGTGGCATCGATCGGGAAAAACGGAAAGGCAGGCTCTTTCTCGCGCCCTAAGCCTGTATTGATTCCAGAGAAGTACCGGCTCGCCAAGGCTCCTTCGACCGAGAAGTACAAAGCCGACGAAGCCGATGAGCCTCGACAGGCGGATATCCAAGAAAAGGCGGCCGCTTCAGTGGTGAATCCCGCCCCACCGGAACCCCAAGCCACAACCGCCTCCTCTCCTGGGGGCCAGACCAAGGCGGAGACAACGCCGCCCCCGGGCAGGCGCTGGTCGCTTTCGGCATCAGGAGGCTTGGGATTCGCCAGCTCAAGCCAAAGCAGTGGCGAAGCCGACCTCTCCTCGGTGACGCTCGAGGGACCTCACCCTCTCCAAAGACTCTCCATTCGGGCCCTTTTGACCGATGAAGAACAAGCTTCCGCCTGGGTCGCGGATCTGGGAGCCAGCCTGGCGACTTATTCGAAGGCCGACGGTCAATCCTCCCCGCAAGGCGACGTCCATGTAGCGCAGTTGAGGCTCGACGCCTTCAGACAGGTAGATTTTTCCCGGGAATTCTCGTGGGGAATCGGTGGCACCCTCCAAAGCCGAACGAGATGGGTCAAGACGTCGGGACAGACCGTTGACGCTCGAGGCGCGCTCTCCCTTGGACCATCGGCTTTCGTCGTGAGAGAATCAAAAGGGGCCCTTCGGGAAGCGGGCTTTAGACTGGGGATTCCATTGACGGGCGCCATGACCGGCGGCCCCGCGGGAGTAGACGCGAGCATATGGGGAGAATTGACTCTCTTCAAATTCAACCGAGGCCAGATCGGGATCCATCTCGAAAGCGAAGCCAATTGGATGCGATGGAAAACTCCGGCAAGCACCTCTCTCACGGCATGGTCAGCGTGGGTCGCGCCTTTCTTTCATTTCTCTTCCTCGGCTCGCTGATCAGCCCTCAAGCGAACGCGGACACCTTCACTCTTGATCTGACTTCTCCGCAATATTTTAATCGCTCGGCGAGCACGGGCCTTTGGAACACGGTCGACGGGAGGATTCAAGCTGCGCTGGTCGCCAACGGGAATCCTGACAAGACCATCGACTTCGGCGATGGAAGCGACGGCGACTTCAACGACGGTCCCGCTCAAACAGGCATCACCGTCACGCCAGGCACTCCGGGTACGATCACGTTCGATACAACGGTCAAGAGCGAGTATCAATTCACGTCCTTCACGCTCACGACGGCCTTCAACATCGAGGTGACCGGATCCAATCCGCTCCGAATCCGCGTTCTGGGAGACACGTGGATTGAAGGAAACATCGTACTGGATGGGGCCGATGGAAGCCCGAACTCGAACTCCGCGATCGCCAGCGGTGGTACCGGGATTGCGGGCGGATCGAACGGCGGTCGAGGCGGCTTTGCCACTTCGCTGAGTCATGATGGATCGCCCTCGGCTCCAGGCGGAAAGTCGGGAACCCGAGGCTCGGCTGCTGGAACGTTCGAGTACGGAGGAGGAGGAGGAGGCTGCAGAGCGACCGAGTCACTCACTTACAACGCGAGCGCGGGATACCGGGCTGGCGCACAGGGAGGACCTTTCGCGGGCGGTGGAGGCACCTGCGTCGCATCCAGCACCGTGGCCCAGGACTTCGATCACGCGACGACTCCTACCTTCAGTGGTGGCGCTGGTGGAGGCGGCGGCGGCTTTCTCGACGCGGGAGCAGACCAAGTCGGCGGCGGCGGCGGCGGTGGTGGCGGTGGAGCCATCCAGATCTCGTCTCTGGGAGACATCACGCTGAATGGAACGATCAGCGCGCGAGGTGGAAAAGGCGGAAATTATGACGCCCGCGCGGCCAATACCGACTGCGGCGCGGGGGGCGGAGGAGGCGCGGGGGGTTCAGTCTGGATCCAATCGAAAGGAATTTTCTCTGGCACGGGCAGCGTCGATATCACGGGAGGCACAGGAGGAGTGACCACCGCGCCCAATCTGGCTTGCAATAGCGGCGACTTCGATGGTGGCCAGGGCTCCAAGGGAGTTTTCAGAGCGGATGCAGGAACCAATAATTTTCCTGGCGGGAGCATCATCCCTGACGACGTCGACCAGTCCTATTCCACGGCGATCACCGGTAACCAAAGCTACCAGATCGTTTCCTCTCCGATCGACTTCGGCAGCAACGAGGTGGCATTTGAGAGCGCGAACGAAACCATCGGTTGCGGCACCGATGGCACGCTGTCCGTCGGCTACCAAGGCTCGAACGATGGGGCATCGTTCGGATCGTCGGTATCGAGCGCGAATATCTCGCAGCTCTCAGGATTCAGATACCTTCGGATCTTGGTGAGCATCTCGACTCAGAACGTGCCCACTCCGAATCCCCCCTGCCTGACCGGCCTCACGATCACCCATGCCGCCGATCCCGGGATCGCGCTGCCTTCAATATCCGATATCCGGCTTCAAGGCGGTTTGTATTGCGGCACGACGAATCGAATGGATGCCTCCCCGAAGCAAATCTTGGGCGATCTTTTCATGATTGGCCTGGCGGGCTTGGTGCCGTTCATTGGCCGAGGCCGCAGACGATGGCGAAAAGCCAGTACGGCTTGAATCCGCCTATTCGATTCCCACGGCCCAGTTCAGGGCGTTGACCACGAGGATGTTGATCGGTTCGATTTCCATCGACTGAAACGGCGTCAGGCTGAATAGCACGACACGGCCTCCTCCGCAGCGCCCAGAGAGCACTGCCGGGAACGTCCCTGCCGGCACCAACCCGAGATATCCAGTCGAAGTGAAGGTCGCCGAAGTGTGGAGCCAGCTGCTATTGAAATTGGTCACCGCGAAGCCCGCCTCAAGCCCCACCAGGAAGCTCGAGGGCACGCCCTGCATAAGAGGATGCGTCGGATCCGCTACGAAAGTCCTCGAGTTCGTCAGCGGCAAGACCGCTCCACCTCCCGCCACGTCCCCGTCGAAGAGATGGAGAGGAGGCGTCAGATTGGGAATCACGCTCGAGCTACCCGAGAAGCTGGAGAACGCCAGCGCTGCACCGTCGTACTCTCCGATGAGGCTTCCGCCTTGAGCCACGTAGTTACGGATCCCGTCGATGTAGTCCTGAGTCAGAGGCTGCTGCTTGACCTTTCGAGAGATCGCGAGAACCGTGATTCCGTCTACGATTGGCTTACCCTGAACGATCTCCGCGTCGGAGTACAGGGTCGGCTCATGGCCCAACGCCGCAAACCCGCTGATGATCGTCTGAGCTGCAGTCTCTTCCAAGTCGATCGAAAGGCCGAGCCTCACTTCGCCCTTCGGAACGAACTCTCCAGTCGCGCACAGTTCGCTGACTCCCTGAGGCAGAAGATCGGCGTTGACGTGGATCTGCGCGAAGCCGCGGTTGCCTGCCTCATCCCAGGCTTCGACTCGGATCAGGTTGACGCCATTGACCAGAGGCACCTGCTTGGGGTGGATGAAGATCAGCCCGCTTTCCAAGAGCTCAAAGCTTGCGACATTGCCGTTGATTCTCACTTCGGCCACCGAGCGATCATCGATCAACCCGTTCACCACGATCGTGTCCTGATCGGTCGTGGTCGCGTCGGGCGGAATCAAATTGGAGATCACGGGGCTCTTTCGGTCAGGGTAGCCATGAACCTTCGAAGGCTCCGAGTCCGCCAAGAGGCTTGCCATCAGGACCAGAGGAGAAACACCCTGCGCTTCAGCGATCTGGACCAGTTCGTCGAGAGTCTCGAGCTCCGAACCGCTCTCGCTCACGATCCTTTCGGCTTCGCCGATCTGAAGCAGCGAGTCGGGCGAGATATAAGTCTCCTGAGGTCCTCCCCTACAACCGTACCAGCACCCGTACTGCGAGCCGGAAGGAAACGCGGGGACCGGGACGGAGGAGATCGCCACGCTCTCGGAGCCAACACATGAGAGCAGCCGCGTGATCAGCCCTCCGCGAGGCGAGTTCATCACTCGAGAAAACTCCTGGCCGCTGATCGAGGGAAGAGAGAGGTTGGAAGCCTCGACCAGGGACCCAAGAGTGCTACAGCTGAGCTCGGCCAGGCTCCTGGCTTCGCAGACCGCCTTGTACTCGGCGAGAAGGCCCGCGAAAGGCAAGCCAAGCTCCTGATGCTTTCTGATCGCTCCGTCGCTGCCGAGAGCAGCGTAATCGTTAGCCTCGGCGGTCCCGGCGAATACCAGCGCTCCATCCGCGCAGCCTGCCCCAGACGGCCCACCCGAGTAAAAATTCTGGTCATTCGGCGTGACGGCGTACGACGGAAGGTCGAAATCCGGCCCCGACAGCCCAAAAGGATAAGGAGCTTCGATACTAGGCACCACATAGCCGTCGGGAAGCGCCAGGCCGCGAGCCAGCACATATTGCGAAGCCAGAAAACGAAAAGGCGACGTCGAGAACGAGCTCAGGAATGCCGCTACGTCCCCATCCAGGGCGCTGAAGCGATCCGCGAAAAGCTGATGCAGATGGGAAGCGAGGATAGTCGGGAACCGCGAATCCGGCGCGAAGTTCACGTCGAACATCGCGGACGAGATCTTGACCCAACGAACAGTGAGCTTCACATTGCCTACGCCCACTTCTACGACATCGAATTCAGGATAACTGCTCTTCTTGCCGCCACCGAAGCCGATCTTGGGCGCGACGACAGCCAGCTCGATCTCACCAAAAACCCTGGGGATGTTCTTGAACTCAAAGGAGCCATCCAGCCGAGCCAGCTTCCGGTGAACCGCGCCGGAGACTTCGGTCAACTGGACCCATGCGAAGGGTCGAACTGACTTACGAGAGCCGACCAAGCGCATCGTCCCGTCCTCCGCCTCTTCAAGGCGAATCCCTTCGGGACGGAAATAGCCGATGTGGCGCAGCTTGAGCACGGGACGGAAGACGATGCGATCCTTTTTCAGCAGCAGCATCCTGCTCGCGTCGAAATCGATCAGCACCTTGGCCTGAAGCCCTGCCTTGACACTGAAGCTGCCGAGAATCCGGATCCCAGTCTCACGATAGCGCGCCGGAACCTCGATCTGGGTCGTCTTTCCGCCGACCTTCACCGATACGGCGCTCACGAAGAACGTCAAATGATGATAAATGCCTGGGTCAAGCTCGACATCCCCCAGCGCTCTGCTCAGGCCGTCCCTCAGGGACAGCAAGTCGACTTCGATCGGCTGATCGGCCAGCACGATCCTCTCGTGCTCACCTTTTTTCCTGATCTCCACCCGATCCAAAGTGAGATAAATCGCCTCGACTTTCGGAATCGGGGCATCGGTAATGGAAATATGGAACTTGCCCCGCCCGTCTTCTGGCATGCGCAGTCCCTCGAGCTCGCCGTCTACGTCGTCGATCAGACGTGGTAAAACGGGTCGATCAGCGGTTTCGTCGTAACTTAACGCGTGGGTTTCTTCGGTCTGGAACGGAAAAGACTCATTCGGCGAGGAGAAAGCGGGAGAGGAGGCGGGATCAGAGGAGTCAGAAGAGGTGGAAGGCTCCTCAAATGCATTTGCGAAGCCATTGGATGCATTCGCGGACCCACTGGAGCCGTTTTCCTCCGCCGAGAAACACGAACTCAGCAGCACGGCGAAGAGCGCGAACAAGGGAAACAGCTTTTTGTTGCGCAGAGACTGTGTACACATCTTCCGAAAACGTCCTTCTTCTGCCTCATTCACGGCAGACTACTCGATATGCTTAGTAGTTAAATTAGATTAACTATATAAATAACGCAATGTGTCATTTTGGCTCGTTATTTTTCCTTTTTTAATTCAAATATTTATAGTTAATTTTGTATAAATTATGAAATAATTTATTAACAATTGACCATTGAAAATCTATTTTACTCTTCCCACACAAGAACGCTGTCGCACTCACCCTTTCGAAGCTCAATCAATTGCACGCGCGATCGACAGGGCGAAGAACACCCGAATTCAATTCTCTTCGGAGCTCATTGAACGAAGAAGTGACCCTTTCAGCGCTCTCATGCGATCAAAATCATGCACAACGAAACATTTCTCGCGCTCTTCGCATTCAATTTTGAAAGAGACTGCGCCGATAACTCACAAGAGACATCGCGATCGGGACACGAAGTGCGGAATGAAGTTTTGGCAGAGTGGTTGCGAACGATGATGATGATCGCAGATGCGAAAAAAAAATTGATCAAAGTGATGATCTCTTCTTGATCTCAACCAAGATCAATGTAACATCGAGAGTGTGTGTTGGATTTTGAAGTCAACACCAAACGGAGGAAAAAGCGATGGCAACTAAAAAGAAAGCCACCAAGAAAAAAGCTACGAAGAAGAAGACCACCAAAAAGAAGAAGAAGTAACTTCTCTTCGTTTGTTTAGTTTCGAAAAAGCCCTGGGCACTGCCCGGGGCTTTTGCGTTTTTAGCGCAGTTTTTCCGCTATTTTTGCGACAAATGCGGGTCCGTTGAAAACCCATCCCGTATAGACCTGAATGAGATCGGCGCCGAGCCTGATCCTCTCTTCCGCCTCTTCGACACTATCGATGCCACCCACCGAGATGATCGGAAGCTGACTGATCGAACGCACAGCCCTCAGCACATGCCGTGACCGCTCCGTCAGAGGCTTGCCGCTCCATCCTCCAGGCAAGGAATTTGATACGCCGCGGTTCCAGTTTCCTGCCAGCGTATTGGTCAAGACCCATCCATCGACGCCCCAGCTCTCGAGTTTAGGCACGAGATTGGAAAGCTCTTCATCGCTCAGCTCGGGGGCGAGCTTCAGAAGGAGGGGTGGCCGCCGCTCCCAAGAGCCGATTTCCTTCGTCACCGCTTCGACGATGGGTCGAAGCGCTTCTGCGGACTGCAGTGCACGGAGCCCCGGGGTATTGGGAGAACTGACATTGATCACCAAATAGTCGGCCAGGCCTTGAAAAGCCCGCGCCGCCTGCTGATAGTCGGATGAAGCTTGCTCATTGGGGGTGTCTTTATTCTTCCCGATGTTCACGCCGACCCGGAACTCTTCGGGCAAACGGGGACGGACCTCGCGAAGCCGTCGCGAAACCACTTCAGCTCCCAGGCTATTGAACCCCATCCTGTTGAATATCGCCCCCTCAGCGGGAGCCCGAAACAGGCGCGGCCTGTCATTTCCTGGCTGTGGGCGGGGCGTGACCGTGCCAATCTCGGCAAATCCGAACCCGAAGGCGGGCAGCCCCTCCAGCAATTCGCAATTCTTGTCGAATCCCGCCGCGAGGCCGACACGGGTGCAAAACTCCATCCCCAGGGTACGGTAACGAGGCGTGCTCAGCCTCGCAGCGCGCTTGGGGACTCCGCTGAGCAGACGAAGGGGAAAACCTCCCAAGCGGATTGCCAGCCGAATCAACGCGATCGTTCCCAGATGCGCGGTTTCGGCATCCAACCTGAACGCGAACCACCGAATCACCCTCCAGATCAAGTCACGCATGAGTCATTGCCTGCATGAAAAACCCGTCTGAGCTCGGTCCAGGTCCATAGTACCCCCCTTGACCTGGTTTGAACTGCGGGTGGGACTCCAAAAACGCCTCCACAATCCCGGTTGTTTCGGCTTTCCTGAAAGTGCAGACGCCGAACACCAGCGTCCCTCCCGGCTTCACCAGAGCCGAATATTCGCGAAGCAGCCGAAGCTGCAGCTCAGGGAGTCGATGCAGCTCTTCGGGAGTCTGGCGCCATTTGGCGTCAGGATTTCGCCTGATCACCCCCCAGCCGCTGCAAGGCGCATCGACGAGCACCAAATCCGCTTTGCCGGCGTAGGGGCGGATGGCTTCGGATTCAGCGCCCTCTCTGAGCGCGAGCGTCTGGATGTTGCTCAAACCCGCTCTCTTCGCGCGCCGGCGGAGAGCTTGGAGCTTTCGATCCGAAATATCGTAGGAGAAGACCCGCCCTTTGCCACGAAGAGCATCCGCGAGGGCGAGACTCTTCCCGCCTGCGCCCGCGCAAGCATCGACCACGATGGGAGGCTTGGACAGCTCGGGTAGCTCGGTGATCCGCATCGCTTCCATCGGCTGACCTGGAGATCGCTGGAGCCCCTTCCCGAATACCTCTGGCCAAAGCGCGAAAAGGGCCATCACCTGGGACCCCTCATCCTGGATCTCAAAGGCTCCGGACTCGAAAAGCTCCGTCGCTAGTACGGGAGCGTAGCCACTCAGCAGCACGCCCACCGGCGAATTCTGGGATCGAGAAGCTTTCACCGGGAGCTTACTCCCACTCATCAGGTCTTGGACCAGCCTTTCTGCTCCGAACTGGCTTGAAGCCCTCAGCGTCAGGCGCGCTGGCATCGCAAGCACTTCTACCAAGCGACGGGAAATCTCCTCTCCCCATTCCCGCTTCCATTCGGCCACCATCGAGGGAGGAAAATCCTCTTCGAGGGGCGCCGGAGCAGGAATCTCTCCTGCTCCTTTTTGAGTCAATCGTTCGGCCATGAGCTTCGCAGGCCGCCAGCTGAGCATCTCCTGCCGCGTGAGGCTCCACGGTTCGCCGGGCGCCACGCCGATCCCCATGCTATCCGCCAAAGAAACCGGTCTCAGGAGAATCTGCGGGACAATACGCGCCAACGCTGCCTTGTTCTGGGGTTTGAGTTTCGAAAGCGCTGAATCGAGATGAACGGGCGTCGTGAAAAGATCCTCCCAGAGTCCCTCGAAAGCATTCATTTTGGAGGACTGCATAGGCAACCAGTACCTCTACTCCTCCAGTTCTTCCAGGAGAGAGTCGCGAATACGGCAATAACTCTCGTACCGAGGGAGCTCTCGAGCCGGAGACTCGGGATCGGAGGGGTCCAGCCCGCGAAACTCGGGAAAATACTCCGCGAGCTGCTCGGCGTTCAAGCCGATGAGGCCGAACTCGCGCACTCCCGGAGTGTCGATCCATAGCGAATCCTCAGGGCCCTGGATCAGGACCGCGCCAGTCGTCGTGTGCTTGCCTTTTCCGGTCACCTCGCTGACCTCGCCTACCTTCCCGATCTGCTCTCCGATCAGCGCCCGCAAAAGCGAGGTCTTCCCCACTCCCGAGTGGCCGAAGAACGCGACGCGCTTCTTCAGAAGGCGATCCCGGAGAGCAGGAATACCGGTCCCGCGCGTGGCGCTGACCTCGAAAACCTCGAAACCCAGCTCAGAGTAGATCGCCCAGGGCTTGACCGGACTCGCCAGAAGATCGATCTTGTTCACGCAAATGATGGGGAGAATACCCTGCATCTGGGCGGCCACCAGCACCCTGTCGACCAACCCAGGGGAGAACTCAGGATCCGCCGCAGACGTGACAATGACCAGGATCTCCATATTCGCTGCCACGACATGCACGTTGCCTTAGTCGCGGCCCGGAGCCGGCCGCACGAGCCGCGTGATCCGGCGGCCTAATCCCTCGATAATGCCGCTTTTGGAATCCGTAGCGCTCACACGGACTCTGTCACCCACAACGACAGGGGAACGCTCTCTGAGCTCAGAGGCATGAATCAAAGCGGAGCGCTTATACGCGCAAAGAAGGTCCTTGCCGTCATCCGTCAATACCCGTGCGAGGCTCGGAAACACTTCGACCACGACGCCGTTGGGATCGTCAACGAATAGGCGTTCTTTGGGTTGACGCGACTTCTTCTTGCGACCTCCGCCGCGGCCACGCCCTTCCGGGCTGTCCAACCAGTCATCGGAGCCTCCCTTGAACTTTGGAGCCATGAAGAGCACCACTATCCGGACACCGAAGGGCTAGGCAAGGAAGAACTGCGACTTTCGGGATCAGAATCCCTAATTCGCAAATCGTGTCGGCTCCTACTTGAAAAGAGCGCTCGCGGATCTCTCGATGCAATTCACAAGATTCGACAGAGCTCCGGGATCCCTTGCAGCCGGCGCCTTGATCCGAACCAGACCTCGGATCGTCGATCCCGGCTTCTTGATCTGGCCCAGATAATGATCGATCTGAGGTGGGATATCTAAATCAGAGAAATGAAGTGGCGGTTTGAGCGATAACCTCGCTTATCGCGAT
>CAYNDM010000019.1:13359-18798 GCA_964395265.1 uncultured Bacteriovoracaceae bacterium | reverse complement strand
GGCACTGGCTTAGGGCTCTACCTTGCCAACGCGGCAAGCCGCGCGATGGGAATTAGTCTTGAGGCCGCGAACGAGGGGCCAGGGAAGGGAGCCACTTTCACGGTGACAGGCAAATGCGCCTCGGGCAGGACAGGGAACTGAAAGATGGCGGATCCTCTTTTCGCTTCAGCACTATTGGTCGAGGACGAGCGGGCATTGTCGCAGGCACTCCAGATCGCCCTGAGAAAATTGGGAATCAGTTTTGAAACGGTTACCACCCTGCGCGAGGCGCGAGAACGGATTTCCCGCCGCGAGCCCGAGTTCCTGCTCCTGGATCGAGGACTTCCCGATGGCGACGGACTAGCGCTCTGCAAAGAGCTTCGGACGCAAGGCTTCAAGGGCTTGATCCTGGTGCTCACCGCGGCAGGAGACACCAGCGCGCGAGTGGAAGGATTGAACGCGGGCGCCGACGACTATCTAGCAAAGCCATTCTCCTGGGAGGAGCTCGAGGCTAGGATCAGGGCGCTCGCGAGGCGAAAGGCCGTTATCGAGTCATCTGAATCGCCGGAACGCTCATGGGAATGCGACGAGACTCGCCTGAGGATCAAGGGCCCAAGAGGATGGATCGATTTGACGCCGCTTGAGTTCAAGCTCGCATCCCGTCTCATTTCTGCTCAAGGAGAGATCGTGAGCCGGGAAGTGCTCTTGAAGGAAGTTTGGGGCTTCAGCTTTCTTCCCAAGACCCGGACGGTGGATCACTTTCTGGGAAGATTGCGCAAGCGTTTCGAGAAGGATCCCGAGAACCCGAAGCACTTCATCACTGTCCGTGGAGCCGGTTATCGCTTCCTGCCTTAGAACGAGTATGAAAGCCCCACGCCGAAGACAAGACCGCTCATATTGATGGCGAAAGCTGGCGGAGTGGCAGCGAAAAGCTCCGTAGCGCCATTGCCCGTGGTCGTCGGAGCTGCTGAAGCCGTGCTGAGAATGCGGTACCCCACCTCGCCTATCAGCGCGAATTTCCGGGATATGTAAACGTTGCCGGTCGCCTTGGGATACACGGTGAACGTCGATCCGCCGTACACGGTTTCATTGGGCTCATCGAAATCCCCGGCCGTTGAGGTCAGGGTGGTGCCCAGCCCCATCCCGCCAAGAACGGCGACATCGAGAGTGAAGCCTTTGGATGCCGAAGGCTTCTTCTGGATGACTTGATATTCAACACCAGCCATGACGGGCAAGCTGACTGCATCGAGCAGAAAGGTCATCGTCTCGTCCGGGCTCAGCACCGTCACGGATTTCGCGATTCTCTCCACCCTGAGCAGCGCCGAGATCCGAGGAGTGAACGCGTAGCCGAGCTCGACTCCTCCCGAAAGGCCCGCTTTCATGGAGTCGATCCCAAGATACTCGTTGACCTCAGAGAGATTGAACAAGCTCATTCCCCCGATCGCCCGTACCTTGAATCGATCGTACCTGCGTACGGACACATCCACGGGGCCCGACCTGCCCCTGGCTGCGCTCCCGCTCGAGGATTTGAACACAAGAGCATCGGCGGCGATCCAGCCCAAGAGCCCGCTCTTGGTCTTCATCCGATAGTAGCCTTGCTTGGGAGTGTTGGCGGTAGCCACGACGGTCCCTCGAGGCAGGGTGCCAAGGACTCTCGATGAGCTCGAGGGCTGCGCGTAGACCTTCGAGCCGTGCACCTTCACTCGGGCGATTCTCGCCGCCATCGCATCCTGCGCGCAGAGAGCCACGGCCACTGACAAGCCAATCCAGATCGACGCAAACGTTCTCATTGAATGATCCTCATCAAATCAAGCGGATTCACCTTCACCCGGTGAACCACCGCTCCCCAATGCAGATGGGGCCCGCTTACCCTGCCGGTCATTCCGGCCAATCCGAGAAGCTGTGAAGCCTTCACCTTCTGGCCTTCCTTGACTCGCAATTTGCTCAGATGCGCGTAAATCGTGAAAACTCCGTATCCGTGATCCAGAATCACGGTGTTGCCCGTATAGAAGAGATTCTTCGCAAGCACCACACTGCCTCCTGCCGGTGCCTTGATCCTCGCACCGACAGCGGCCTTCAGATCCAGGCCCGAGTGAAAGCTTTTCATTTCGCCATTGAACACGCGCCGAGTCCCGAATGTACTGGTCACCTGACTCTCGATTGGGAGGATGAACGGTCCGTTCCATTCTTTCGCCGTAGTGACTTTTCCATAGAGCTGAGAGACCTCCGCCGCTTCGCGCTTGATCCGCACCTGATCCTTTCGGCGTGGATTGACATGCCTTGGGTTTACGGTGAGCATCTCGGACTTGTACTCTCCCTCGATGATCTTGAACTTCAGGTCTCGGACTTCGCTCCCCTCGGTCTCTCCCAAATGAACCGTCACTACCGCGTCGCCCGGAGCGTGAGTGTAGGGAATGCCCAGCAACCCGTGATAGAGCGACGGATCAGACGGCGAAGCCAGGAAGAACGGGACCTCAATGTCCTCGAACACTGCCTTCGGAGAAACGGTGACCGCGCCCGGTTGAAACTTGACCTGGATCAGGAGGACAGAACCGTTCTTGACCTCGTTCGACGATAACTCGACGCTCGCTACTTGAGATGACTTGCCTTTGGCCGAAGCGGGAGCGCGGCGAGCGCCTGGGTTTTTCGCGAGATTGGAGGTATTCGCAGAGTCTGAGCTATGCGTAGTGTTTGGGGCATTCGTGGCGCTTGAGGCATTCGCAGTATCAGCCCCATTCGCAGGCTGCGCTGTGGAACGTTTCGTGGCCGAAGGGGAAGCAGCATATGTGAAAGGAAGCGTGGATAGACTCAGGCTCGACGCCGTCAAGGCGGCCATCGCGAATTCAAACCACTTGAACTTTCGCCTCTCCTTCATAGAAAGTGATTCGCAGCTCCTGTCCAGCCTGGACTTGGTTCGAGCTTCTCACCACCGCAGAGCGATCATCGCCGGTCCGCACGATGGAGTAGCCCCGTTCGAGCACGCGGAGCGGCGACAGGGCATCCAACTTACCCATGACCTGCTCCAATCTCGAACGCCTTCTTTCTAATCCTACCTTGAATGCGCGTTCGAGACGCAAAAAAAGCTCATCACATCGTTGAATTTGTTCGCGAAGTCGGTCCTTCGGGCTCACCACCCGGGCGGCAATATGCGTGAGCAACGTCCTTCTCGCCTGAAGATCGCGGGCGATCGCGGAGCGGAGACGATCCGAGGCCTCTCGAAGCCTCGCGGCAGCGTCAACCCAATGACCCGTCACGATTTCGGCGGCGGCCGACGGCGTGGGAGCACGGAGATCCGCGACGAAATCCGAGATGGTGAAGTCGATTTCATGCCCGACGGCTGAAACCACCGGAAGGTGGGACGCCGCGATCGCTCGAGCCAGGCCTTCGTCGTTGAAGCACCAGAGGTCCTCAATACTACCCCCGCCACGGGCGAGCACGACCACGTCGCCAAGCCGATGATGATTGGCCAGCTCCAACCCGCGAATGATCTGCCTGGGAGCTTCGTCTCCTTGAACGATCGCCGGGATGATCGTTACCCGGACATGCGGAGCCCTGCGAGCCAGGATATTCAGCATATCGCGGATCGCAGCGCCTGAAGGAGAAGTCACCACAGCGATACGGCTCGGAAACGCCGGCAGAGGACGCTTCCGTGTCGGGGCGAAGAGACCCTCTGCCGCAAGCCTCGCTTTGAGCTGTTCAAAGGCGACCTGGAGCGCGCCCGCGCCGAGTGGCTCAACATGATCCACGATCAGCTGGTAGCTGCCTCGAGGTGGATAAAGGGAGATCTTTCCCCGGCACAAGACCTGAAGGCCGTCCTTGATTTCGAAGAGCGGCTTCTTGCTTCTTCCGCCCCAATTGAAAATCGCGGCTGAGATGCAAGCGCCGGCATCCTTGAGAGAGAAATAGACATGGCCCGACGCCGCTGGCCGATAATTGCTGATCTCGCCCTTGACCCAGACTTGGGTAAACGACGGCTCGAGCACGCCTCGAATCATCTGCGTCAACTCGCTGACGGTAAGATGTTTCCTCTCGGGTTCGAGGGACGGCGCCTCAGCGCGCTCCGGGGGGAGAATCATGGACGATGGGCTTGTTTCTTCCTTGCGAGAGCGCGTCTTCTTCGTCTTTGTGGCCGCTGTCGCCGTTGTCGCCACGCTTTCTGGCCGCCCGGCACCGGCGACGCTTCGAGTGCGGGAGGTATCGGGATCGCGGTCATCCTCGCGACCTGCCGGCTCCTCGGACGCTGAGATTTGAAATAGAGGCAATTCATCCAGATTAGAATTCTTCACGATTTGTGCAAAATAGACAGGATCCGGGGATAAGACAAGGCAGAGCCCCAATTCGCAAAGAATAGTCCCGATTCTCTCCTGGTGACCATTAACGCAAAGCAATATTCAGCTCACATCCCTTGCGTCTTAGCCAACTCGAATCCCCTACGTGGTACCCAACTCGCATCTTCTGCGCTTTAGCTAACTCGCAGCTCCTGCGTTTTAACCGACTCGAATCCCCTACGTGGTACCCAACTCGTATCTCCTGCGTTTTACCCAACTGGAAATGGGCGACTTGGTTTCACCCGTAAAACGGCATTTGACATAACATGCGTGGAATCGGATATTGTCGAAATTTTTATTTTTATTGGGTTTTTTCTGTTTGCTAACGTGGCCAATGCTGCCGTAGCCAGAACATTCTCATGCTTGGGTTTACCCGCCTTGGACTTCCCGTCTTAGGTCTATCCGCGTTTGAGTTTGCCCGATTCGGATTTGCCCCTCCAGATTGGATTTGCCCGCGTTTGAGTGCCGTTATTCATCTCGCGCCATTTCTTATCCGCCTTTTTGCCTGCCTTGGATCTGCCGGACTCAGATTCATCCCTTTTCGGACTTATCCCCCTGAATTCGGCCCGCTTTTGGACGTACCCGCTTTCGATCTGCCCGGTTCGAACTTCACCGACCCGTATTCGCCGATCCGACTCATTTGGTATTGAATCACGACAAATTGACATCGCTGAAAAATCATCCTATAGCTGATCATATCAATGCCACACTCACCCGCCCCTTCGACAAAACAACTCCTATTCCCCGGCTTCGAAAAGCTGAAAGCCAAGGATTTCGGTGGCTCGCTCATCAGAGGCAATCCTCGGGAAGCACGGCCTATTTCGACCAAGCGCCCTCTCCACCTGGTCCTTCGTTCATCGATGGCCAGGAACGAACTTTCTTTTCTTCGAAGAGGAAGAGCCAAGGAGATTCAGCGAATTATCCGTAGATCCGCCAAGCTCAGCGGAGTGCGCGTCTACCGAATGGCCAACTCCGGCAACCACTTGCATCTCATCGTGCTTCCCCGTTCCAGAGCGTCGTTTCATTCGTTCATCAGGAGCGTGACTGGCCTGATTGGCAGGCTGGTCTTGGGCGCGGAGAAAGGGAGCGCCCTCGGCGTGAGATTCTTGGACGCGCGTCCCTTCACTCGTAT
>CAYNDM010000019.1:0-13349 GCA_964395265.1 uncultured Bacteriovoracaceae bacterium | reverse complement strand
ATCCTGGAGCGGGGGCGTGACTATCGCCAGGCGTGTCGATCCCTGTTGCACAATCCTCTCGAAGCGCTGGGATTTCGCCCTATTCGGAATAAGGTGGGTTCTACTCCTCGCTACAAAATGAACTACGGAGCGAGGCCCCGTGGTTCCTAAGTGAATTGCAAAAATAGGCCCCTCGGCTCTAAATAGAATTGAAAAAAATAGGCCCGTGAATCACCAGGAATTTTCGAAAGCCGTCAGCAACACGGGATGGAATCGAAAGCTATTGGAGATGCTCCAATAGGCTTTTGTTCGACACGAACCTTTTCCGTCGAACTTCTCCGGATCAAGTCTGGCCCAAGAAAGTAAGGCCTTCCAGTTCCTATATTTTCTGGCCGAATGAGTCGCGCCGAACCACGACACCCGCGCGCACTAGCCTCGTCGAACCACGACACCCGCGCGCACTAGCCTCGCCGAATCACGACACCCGCGCGCCAGTCTCAGCGCGCCGAACCGCGCTACCTGCGCTCCAACCCTATCGAGCGCAACCGCGCCAGCAACGCGCTCCGGTCATACCTAGAAAAACCCGAAACTCGCGCGCGATCCCTATCGAGCAAAACCGCGCCAGCAACGCGCTCCGGTCACACCGAGAGAATCCGCACCGCCCGTGGACTACTGGCTCTTCGTCTCCGGCTTGGGAGCCTCGGCCTTTTCCTTGCCTTCGACCCGCAGCAACGGGTTGCCTTGAACCGCGAGCTTTTTGAAGAGCTCGTAGGATTTGAGGTAGTTCAGCGCTTCCTTGACCTGATAGTCGCCCTTCGGATCGAAGCGAAGAGGACTCATCTCGTCGTCCTTCTTCTTGTCGGCGACTTTTTCGTCTGTGTTCTCTTTTCCGGCGTTCTTCAGCTCGTCCTCGCTGAAGTCCTTTGAGTCCACGTCCGGATTGATCATGTGCCCCTTGAGGTCTTTCTCGCGCATGAAGTTGTTGGTCTTGCGGGCTCCGGCAAGAAGCTTGGGATCATAGTCATCCAGGACGATGTCTGGCATCACGCCCTTCTCCTGAATGCTCCTTCCGCTCGGAGTGAAGTAGCGGGCAATGGTGAGTTTGAGTCCCATTTCTTGCCCTAGCTCGATGACGGTCTGGACGGAACCTTTGCCAAATGTCGGCTGTCCCATGATGATGGCGCGGTTGTGGTCCTGAAGCGCGCCGGCCACGATCTCCGCGGCCGAGGCGGTGCTGGAATTCACAAGGATCGCGACGGGGAAGTCCTTCCTTGCATGTCCTTTGCGGGCGTACTTGATTTCCTTCTGGTCCTTGTTCCGACCCATGGTCGAAACCACCACTCCCTCGTCTATGAAAAGGGAGGAGACTTCGACCGCTTGGTCCAAGAGGCCGCCCGGATTGGTGCGCATATCGAAGACCAGTCCCCGGAGCTTGCCGGTTTTCTTCTCGATCCTCTCGATCGCCTTCCTGACGTCGCTCGCGGCGTCCTCGTTGAAACTCGAGAGCCGGACGAACCCGAAGCCAGGCTCAAGCACCTCGTGCTTCACGGACTGGATCTTGATGGTATCTCGCTTCAGCTCGACTTCCTTCGGCTTGTCGAACCCGTCGCGATAGATCTGCAGCACGATAGTACTGCCCTTCTTGCCTCGCATCTTGGAGACGGCTTCGACCAGAGTCATTCCTTTGGTGCTCTCGCCTCCGATCTTGACGATTCGGTCGTTCGGCTTGAGCCCCGCCTTCCAAGCCGGAGTATCCTCGATCGGAGCGATCACCGTGAGGATGTTGTCCTTGATCCCGATCTCGATGCCGAGCCCTCCGAACTTTCCGCTCGTATCGTCCTTCATGTCCTTGAAAACTTCAGGGGAAAGGAAGTTCGAGTGAGGATCCAGCGTCTCGAGCATACCCTTGATCGCGCCTTGAATCAGGTCCTTGTTCTTGACCTCCTCGACGTAGTTGGCTTCGACGAAGTGAAGCACTTTTTGGAAGAGCTCCAGGTTCTCATAGCGATCCGACTGGGAGCTCACCGAGGAGTTCGAAGCCGCTGCGGCCGTCAGGCTCACTACATGGCGAGTGAGGCTCTGGCCCGCGACCACGCCGAGACCGGAGACGCCTAAAACAACCGTGAACAGGGACATTTTCTTGAGCATTTGAAGCATATCTTAAAAGGCTAAACTAATTGGAAATCCACTGCAACGGGTTGACTGCGACGTTGCGCGAACGGATCTCGAAATAGAGCGGAGTGCCGGAGTCGTCCGTCAGCCCAATGGCGTCGCCAGCCGCGACCAGGTCGCCCACCTTCTTATGGAGTTCTCCCAGATGGGCGCAAAGCGAATAAAACTGCTCTCCGTGATCAATGATGGTCACCCTCCCGTAGTTGGGGAGTTCCCCCGAGTAAGCGATCTTGCCGGCGCTGACCGCCATGACCGGCGCGTTCGGCACGGTCTCGATATCGATCCCCTTCTTGAAGACATAGAGGTTGGAGCTCGAGTCGAACGACTTGCCGAAAGTCGAGATCACTTTCCCGGCCACGGGGGGTGGAAGCTTGCCCTTGAGCTGGGCGAACGTCCCCCGCGCGAAAGCGCGATTCACCTGCCTCTCGGTCTCGACCGACCGCTCAAGCTCCTTGCGGGCGTTGAAGTTCGAGATCAGCTTCTCGACCCGAGTCTCGGCGTCCTTGAGCTTTCGATAGCTCTCGAGCTGCGCGACCCGTTCCGCATGCTTCTGCTTCAGGATATCGACCTGGAGCTGTCGGTTCAGCTCGAGCACGCCCTCTTGCTCATTGAGGTCCTGAAAGAGATAAGTGAGCTGCTGGCGCTCCTCCTGGATTCTCAACTCGAGTTGCTCGGCGTCCGCGAGATCGACTTTCAGGGCCTCGATCTCCTTGAGCTCCCGATCCACCAGATTGGCCAGGACCTTGCGCCTGGGGGCGTTGATTCTCTCGTTCTCCGGAAGGTGGATTCCCTTGGGCTGCTCGCGGATCGAGCGGTGAATATCGCGCAGGGATTTGCGGATGGACAGCCGATGGGTGGCGATCTTCTCGTTGAGGACGGTGCGCCGGGACTCGAGCTCGCGGACTGTCTTCTCGAGCTCCGTGAGCCGTCGGCGTCCGAGTTCCCGCTCCTGCTGCTGCAATCTCATCAATGACCGGATTTTCTCGATGTTTTTCTTAGTCTGTTTCTGGACCTTCAGGCTCTCGATCAGATCCCGTTCCAGCCCCATCACCCGTTCGCGCAGGTCCGTGAGCTGTTTGGACAGTCCGTTTCCGGCGGGATGGCTGGCGAACGCCCGCGCGGGCACGGCCGCCGAGGTCAGAATCAGGCAGATCAAGAGAACTGACCGGCTCGTGGGCATCACGCTCTGCTTTCCGAACCCTCAGCCGAAGGATTCCCGATCGACACGCCCGCGATCAGCCCGCTCACGATACCGATCGCGCACATAGCGGCAGCCGCCACGGCAACGGGAGGAGCCTGCAGCTCGTTCAGCATAGGGGAGAGAGCCCGGATCTGGCCGGCGAGCCAGCCTCCGCAGACAACCCATCCCAAAGCGGCGATCGCGCCTCCAGAAGCGCCTATCATGAGCCCGGACAAGAGCGCCGGGGCCCGCATCGCCCAGGGCCCCGCACCCCAAAGCCTCAACAACGAAACCGGCTCGCGATGCAGGTAAGAATTCATCTTGGACAAATGAATCAATCCGGTGAGCAAGGCCAGGAGCAGGCCCGCGGCCAGGATCCTCGCCACCCACCGGAGCGCCTTGAAGGCGCCGACGATATGATGGAAGCGGTCCTTCGAGCTCTCGGCGCTCTCCACGCCAGGGATCCTCCTGACGGCTTCGAGTGTCCCCTCTGGAACGGTTCCTGAAATCGAGACGTAACTGGGCACGATCAAGCTCAGGGACTGGCCTCCCAACTCGCGAAGCTCGCGGGCCAGCTCGGGATACTGCGGCTGGAGCTCTTTCACGAAATCCTGCGCTTCCACGGCTTTCACGTCGACAGCGCGCGCACCGACGGCCGTGCGGATCGAATCGACGATCTGGGAATGATCCGCGGGCTCGAGGTTTCCCTCCAGATACGCCGTGATGACCTGCTCGCTTTGAAGACGCGCGACCACGGGCTTCAGGCCTCGCTCCATCCAGATCATGAATCCGCACAGAAGAAGCAGCAAACCCACCGCGAGAGCGGTGAAGACCTGGCTCAGGGGCGCGAGCCTCCAGGGCCGAAGCGCCAGTTTCAGTAAATACATAGACTCTCCTCGAGAGCTAGCCTGCCGTTCCTCAAGCTCGCGCAGCGCTTGCGAACGCGCCGGACAATCTCGCGATCATGGGTGGCCAGCACCACGGTCGCTCCTCCGATGTTGGCTTTGACGAACATCTCCATCAAAGCCCATGTGTAGTCCTTGTCTTGCGAGCCCGTGGGCTCGTCGGCGATAATGAGCTCGGGGGCGCGTACCAATGCGCGCGCCACGGCTACGCGCTGCGCTTCCCCGCCGGACAGAAGCCCCGCCCGGGTTTCCTTCTTCGTCGTCAACCCCAGGCGGTCGATGATCTCATTCATCCGCGCGCGCGCCTCCGCGTTCAACACTCGCCTGCCGGCCAAGGAAAGAGAAAGGGCGATATTGTCATAAACCGAGAGATCCTGGATCAGGCGCACGTTCTGGGGAACATAACCGATCATCTGGCGAATTGCGCGCAATGTGCTCGGCGCCACCGAAGCCAGGCTGTACCCAAAGAGAGAGACGGTGCCCGACGAAGGCAGCTCCTCGGTTGCGATCAGGCGAAGCAGCGAACTTTTTCCAGCGCCGCTTCCTCCGACCACGTAGAGGAAATCCCCTTTCTTGAGCTCCAAATGAATCTGATCGAGGACTCGCGTCTGACCGTGGTACCATTTTGAGACGCCGCTGATCTGAATCATGCATTCCCCCGATCCGAGGATAGCACTATTTTTTCTGAACGAAAAACCTTCACTTTTCCACGTAAACTCGTAAAAAAATTGACAGTTGCCGCATCCCGGCGAGTGGCCTCATGCTAGAATGATGCGTTCAGTCCTGAATCGAGCCGCCGCGTACCTGGGCAGCTACCTCCGCTGGACGCTCGGCTTCAGGCTGTTGGTCCTGACTCTCATCACTTACTTCCTGATGTCAGCCGACCTCCGCTTCCAGGACATCAGCGACGCCTATAGCGCCAACGAGATCATGCTGGTCGCTCTGGGCTCCCTCTCCTTCATATTGCTCCTGCGGGCCCTCAATCCCCTGACCACAACCAGCGCCAGAGAGATCTTCACCGGGGAGCGCTTCGAAAATCAGTTCGCTCCGGGGTTTCTGCAGGGCTCCACGCTGGCCTTCGGCATCGTCCTGGCTTTTCTCATGAGCGGGCTCTATCGATATCTGGGGTTCTTCATCCGTTTCGAGGAAGCTCCGCTCGCTTTCGTAGGAATATTGCTCCGTATCGCCGGGCTCGGAGTGCTCGTCTACTGCGAGGAGTTCATCTTCAGGCACAAGATCCTCGGATACCTTCGTTCGCGCATCCCTGACTTCGCGGCCGTGGTGATCACGGCGATCGTTTACTGCGGGGTGAAATGGACGCAGTTCGACCTGGGGTGGTCCCACTTGCTGACGCTTTTCCTTCTCTCGATCTCCGTCGGCGTCAAGACGGTGAACGAGGGCGACTTCGCGCGCGGCGCAGGCTATTGGGCGGGGATCCTGATCGTCTTCCATCCTCTGCTTTCGATCCCCGTCTTCGGAAACGAGTTCCAAGGGGTACTTTTGGTCAAGTACCAGGAAACCGAGACCGAAAGCGCCATCTTCCGTTATCTCACCGGCGGCCAAGGCGGGCCGCTCTCCAGTTTCGCGGTTCAACTGCTCTTTATCCTTGATGTCGCTCAAGGGATTCTGAAAAATAGGACCATACTCTGGAGTCCAACCAAACAATCAATGAACTAAGGAATCTCGAGATGCAGAACTCTCCAACGATACAGCCCGGCGTATTGGACCTCATCACTCAGTCAGGCCCGTTGGTTCAACTCGTGCTCCTCATGCTCGTATTCGCCTCCGTGCTGACTTGGGCGGTCATCTTCGCGAAATGGAAGACCCTCAAGGCCGCGCGCATCGAAAACGACCAGTTCCTCAACGTCTTCTGGCACAGCCCGAGCATCGAGGAGATCTTCAGCAAGAGCGATCAGTTCACCCGCTCGCCCGTGGCCTCCGTCTTCAAGTCGGGGTTCAAGGAGCTCAAGAAACTGACCGCTACCGATAGCGGAAGGGGCGATGGCCAGGCCGTCGACAACATCAACCGCGCGTTGATGCGCGCATCGAACGCAGAAGTGGGCAATCTTGAGAAGCACGTGGGCTGGCTCGCAACCACCGCCAGCGCCGCTCCGTTCGTGGGTCTCTTCGGGACCGTCTGGGGGATCATGAACTCGTTTCAAGGGATCGGAGCCACTGGATCCGCCAGCCTCGCGGTCGTCGCGCCGGGGATCTCCGAGGCGCTCATCGCGACCGCCGCGGGCCTTGCCGCCGCGATCCCGGCGGTCGTCGCCTACAACTTCTTCTCCAACCAGATCCGTCGCCTCGCAGTCGATATGGACTGCTTCGCGCAGGATTTCCTGCACATCATCCAACGCAGCGTACTCAACGACCGCAAAGGGCGCTGAGATGGGATTCTCAATGAAGCAAGGCGGCAGCCGCGGCACTCTGACCTCGCTCGCTGAGATCAACGGCACGCCACTCGTCGCCGTGATGCTGGTCTTGCTGATCGTGTTCATGGTGTCGGCCCCGCTCATGCAGCAAGGGATCCAGGTCGACCTGCCCAAGGCCAAGGCCAGCGCGCTTTCCGAGGTCCCTGACCAGCTGGTTCTCGTGATCGACAAAAACCGCCAGATCTCGATCAACGGAAACAAGATCCCTCGCGGAACCCTGAGCGCGAGACTCGAGGCGATCGCATCCGCCAAGCCGAACGTCGAGGTCTTCATCCAGGGAGACCAGGGAGTCCCCTATGGCTACGTGGCCCAGGTCATGGCCGCGGTGAAATCCTCCAAGATCAAGCGAGTCGGCTTGGTCACTGAACCCTCGGATAGCGCCAGCAGTCTCTAAGGGGCCGGATGACTGAGCCGGGTGATCGTCGCACCTCAAAAATTCCGCCCAGACCCAAGGCGCTCAATGAGGACAACCTGGGCAGGGCCTTCAAGTGGTCGTTCATCGCCCACCTGGCTCTGGGGATCGCGATTATCCTGAAAAGCCTGGTTTTCCCTAGCGAGCCTATCGTCTACACCCCTACTCTCCGAGTGGACCTCGTGGGTCTACCGGATATCCTGAAGAAGGATCTCAAGCAGCCTCTTCCCTTGCCCGAAATCGAGCCGGAGAAACCGGAGACAGCCAAGCCGAAAGAAGCTGATCCGGTTCTGGCCGAAGCCGCCGATCCCGACGAAATGGTGCTGAAGCCGGAAAAGCGGAAAAAGAAGGACGAAACCAAGGCCAAGGCGAAAGAAGCCACCGACGACAAGAAGCGATCCGATCGGATCAACTCCGCGCTGGCGCGCATCAAGGCTCTCAACAAAATCACCAATATGATGGGCGAGGAGGAGCCTGCGCCCATCAAAGGCAACAAAATCTCCAAAGGCACCAGCTTGTCCGGTGACGCCAAGGAATCCGACGAGGCCAGTTACTATGACTTGATCCGCGATCGGCTCCAGCAGAACTGGGGCCTGCCTCCCTGGATTCAACGTCAAAATTACTCCGCACGCGTGCAAGTCTTCATCGATCAGTACGGTAAGATCCGGAGCTTCAAGTTCATCAAGCCCTCCGGCAACGAGCAGTTCGACAGCGAGGTCAAGCGCACGCTGACGGTCAGCGAACCCTATCCGGTTCCTCCCGCGGAATTGCGCAATTCCGTCCTCTCGAATGGAATTACGATCGGGTTCCCGATATGATTATTCCATGACCCAGATTCATCGCACCATTCTCGCCATCCCGGTCCTTTCAGCCCTCGCACTGACCTGCCTGGTGTATCGCCAGGCAAGCGCCGCTCCTTACATCGCGGTTGGCCAGGCCAAACTCAAGAAGTCGGTCATAGCCATCCCGGCTATTCAGGCTGACGGAACATCGGCCAAAGCGGCCAAGGAAGTCGTTGAGACAATCAATTCGGACCTGGCATTCATGGACATCTTCAAATTCCTCGATGCCAAAGCTTTCGTCGAGCGTCCCGGCGCCGGACTCACGCCTGACCGGTTCAAGCTCAGCGACTGGACCAGCATCGGTGCCGAGTTCCTGGTCAAGACCGGAATGAGCGTCGAGGGCAAGAACTTGGTTCTCGAAGGCTATCTTTACGACACTTTCGGGAACAAGCAGATCCTGGCCAAACGCTACGTCGGGAAAATGAGCGAGGCCAAGACGATCGGGCACACATTCGCCAATGATATCGTCAATTCCTTGACCGGGCTCCCCGGAATCTTCCTCACCAAGATCGCCATGGTCTGCGATCGAACGAAGAAGAAGGAAATCTACATGATGGATTTCGACGGCACCGACGTGAAGCAGATCACTCATCGAGGCTCGATCGCGCTCGCGCCGGCCTGGAGCCCAGACGGCACCAAGATCGCCTTTTCACTCTTCACCAAGAAGAAGAAAAACAACGTCAAGAACATCGACCTCTACGAGTACGACTTCACCAAGAACACCATTCGCATGTTGACCAATCGGACCGGCATGAACAGCGGGGCGGTGTACTCTCCGGATGGAAAAAAGATCGCCCTGACGATGAGCTTCCTTGGGAATCCCGAGATCTTCCTGCTCGACCCCATCACGCGCAACGTGGAACGACTCACCAAGTCCTTTGGCTTCGACGTCGACCCGTCGTTCAGCCCTGACGGAAAGCAGCTGGCTTTCGTCTCTTCGCGAAGCGGAATGCCGATGGTGTATTCGATGTCGCTGGACGGCAGCAACGTCAAGCGCCTCACCTACGCGGGTAAATACAACGCTACCCCCTCGTGGTCGCCCCAGAACAACAAGATCGCGTTCGCTGGCTACATCGACGGGCGCTTCGATATCTTCGTCATGAACCCGGACGGCACCAATATCGAGCGCCTCACCAAGAACCAGGGAAACAACGAGGACCCGCATTTCAGCCCGGATGGGAACTTCCTGGTCTTCAGCTCGACCCGAACCGGCCAACGCAACATCTATGTCATGAACGTGGACGGAACGTTCGTGAAACGGCTGACCTACGGTTTGGGCAACTGCTCCGCTCCTAAGTGGAGCGCTCCACCACAGAACCAGGGCGGATAAGAGAGAAAGAGCAGCGAACGCGGCCGCCTGCGACTGTCGCCGATCCGAAGAGCCCGCGAGACCGATCGCGCCAGGCGCGCTCAATCCCGCGAGCTACGGAAGTCACTGGCTAATCGACGCCGAGGCCATCCTGGCAGGGATTCTCGCCTGAGCCACTCGGCAGCAAGAAGTTCGAAGGCGGAATGATCTGCCATCCTTCCGACAGGACCGTCTTGAAAGGATCCTTGGGCTTAGACGGAAGCTTCGAGTAGTCGAAGAAGAGATCGTTGCCTTGTTCTCCGCAGTAGCTGTACTTCAGCTGGGATCCCGGCACGACCTTTCTCCACAGCAAAATCAGCGCGATGTGCTCGCGAGGACCCTGGAAATACTCCACTTCGATCGGAAGAGGGGTATTAGCCTTCAGCTGGAAGAAATCCTTGCCGCACTCCAGACGGGTTGGATGCGTACTTCCATGCTCGACCACGGAAACATATTTGATTCCGTTCGCTGCTCCATCTTTATCCAACCGGAGGATCGAGCCGTCATCCGAGAGAAGTGCGAACTGATATTGCCCTTCTTCTTCCTCAGATACGATGAGCTCGCTCTTGTAGTGCAGCATGAAATACTCGACCAGCACTTCTCCGGTCTCAGGGTGAACCAGCGGAGAGCTTCCATCCTGAGGAGAGAATCCGTCAGTGAAGCGCCGGGTAGGCACATTCAACTGGCTGGAGTACACCTTCGCATCGAGCTGGTTACGATTGTTCCTGAAGACATCCAGGTTGATCTTCGATTTATCAATCGTCGGATCATCTTTCAGGCTAAACAGATCGCCGACCAAGCCGTTTTGGCGGCTTCCCGGCTGATCGCCGCCCATCGGATCGCAGATAGGCTTAGGCGTAGGAGTTGGAATCGGCGTTGGCGGAACCGGAGTTGGAACCGGTGTCGGTGGAACCGGAGTTGGAACCGGTGTCGGTGGCGCCGTGGGAGGCGCTGTCGGAGCCGCCGTCGGTGATGCCGCAGGAGCCGCCGTCGGTGGTGCCGGCGTCGGCGCAGGAAGCGATCCTACCTCCGGCTCCCCACCAGCGTCATCTTGCTGGCCCAGAGGACTAGCAATGGTGCTGAAATACCCGTCGGATGGATTCGTACATGCCGACTGCAGCAGTAAAAGCGCAGCCACAGAACTGACCTTTCCAAGAACGAAGCTTATTTTGAGCACACTGAGTCCCCCAAAGGGGAACCTTGCAAGCGGTACACCTGAGAAAAGATCAATAGTTTCAAGATCTAAGGTGTCGAAGTCTTGAACACTGTCTAGCCGGTTCGACAGTTTTTGGAGTCTCCGGCATTTCAGTTAAGAGCAGGCCTGCGGTTGAAACCAGCTTCGTCCTAGCGACCGGGGCTCCTGACGATAATGCTGAATTTCCGAAGGGCACGCTCCTCGAAATCACTCACCCCTTGACGCCCATGAAGGATCAGCTCGCGATAAGGAAATTTGCCTCGGGTTTTCCAGCGAGACCAAAAGGTCTCGTCGACTTCCGTACCCAGTGATTCGCGAATTCGCGCCAAGTATGCCTCCCGCTGCTCGGGCGACAAGATCAATGCCCCACCCTGCCGAACAAACTCGATCGCGTTTTCTGTTTCCAGGATTCGATCGATCGGCTGCCCCAGCGCGACTGAAAGCAGCCCGACCTCATGCCAGATATTTCGCCCATCATCGAGCATCGCCAGCGTGGTATCCGGCGCTTTCGCTACATAGGCGCGCAAGCCCACGATGTCCCATTCTCCGATCTGCACGGCCGTCGCGCGAAACAACAAGACCCATGCGAGACCGCAAAGCGCCAAGGCACGCATCCACTCCTTGAGCGAGCAGTAGACCGACAGCGCTCCCACAAGCACGAACCCCGCGACCACCCAAACAGGCGCGAGCTCAGCGCGATACGCCACCCAAGCCAGAACGCCGCTCACCAGAGCCATCAATGCTCCGGTGGCCAGTAAAAGATAGCGGTGCGACTTGCTTCGCCCCACTCGAAAATGGGTCCAATCCACCAGGACCGCGAGAGCTGGAACCAGAATGTAAAGATAGGTCGACACGCGATAGGGATAGAGCGTGAAGAAAAGGGCCGGGGGCCAGCACCAGCAGATCACGAATTTCATGATGCTGGTTCCACGGCGAGTGCGCAGCATGGCCCGAGCCGAAGTGAAGAGCAGAAGCGTGAAAGGAAAACACATATAAAGGAGAGCGGCCCAGAGCTTGACGATCCCTCCCCGATTGCCGCCTGCCTTGGCCAAGGTCTCTTGAAGGAAGTAGTGATCCACGAACCGTTGGCCGTCCATCGCCAGCATCGCCGCGAACCAGGAGGCGCCGGCCAAGATCCCGAGGAACCAGGCGAGATAGAAATGCTTGTTTCTGAAAATCTCCCATTCGCCCGTGACGAGCAGGTAGCTGACGTAGGAGAACACCCAGAATACGGAGTAAAGAGGACTCTTTACCAAAGCTGAAAGGCCCGCGACCAGGAACGCCAGGTAGATCCAAGACCAGCGGCGATGCTCTCGGGGGGCCGCCAGGTACTTGAGGCCAAGCCACCAGCTCGCCGCATAGAAAAGCGCGAGGTAGATCTCCATTTGCGCCACACTCCCGTAGGTGGCCGTACCCAAAGCCGCCGCATACCAAAGGCCCGCGTTGACGAACCATCGACGCTCTTTGAGCATGTAGACGATCTCGCCCATGAACCAAGCGGTGAGCAATACGCAGAGAACCGAGGGGATCAAGGCGCCCCAGAGATTGAACCCGAAGACCTCCCATCCGATCAAAGTGGCCCAATACTGAATCGGAGGCTTGAAATAGCTCGGAGCACCAAACAGCAGCGGAGTCAGCCAGCTTTCGGCGTTCTTCATCTCGATCGCGGTGCTCAGATAGACTTTCTGGTCTCCAGTCAAGGGCACGCTCATGGATCCGAGAAACGGCAAATAGGCGGCCAGGATCCAAAGCAAGTGCCCCGGATGCCGCCACAGCGCGCCCCATCCGCGTTTCGAGATATTCATCAGCTGATGCTCCGCATGTCGTGGTTCAGTCTAAAATAACTCTCGTCGGATTTCACCATCGGCGCTATTCTTGAATCGGAGGAAAACCTGAATGGCGAACAACGAACGAGTCGTCGTAGTCAACGGAGTGAGAACCCCTTTTGCGCGCGCCAGAGGCGTCTTCCAGAAAATGCCTCCTTCGGCTTTGGGAGGAGTGGCCCTGCGCGAGACGATCGCTCGCTCGGACCTGGACCCCACCCTGATCGACGAGATTTATTTCGGGATCGTCAGCCCTCCGGCCGAAGGCACCAATGTCGCCCGCGAGGCGCTCTTCGATTCCGGGCTTCCTCCCACGATTCCTGCCACCACGATCAACCGCTACTGCGCTTCCTCGGCGGAAGCAGCGGCCGGCATTGCGGCCAAGATCGCCGCGGGCCAGATCGACATCGGCATCGCGGG
The DNA here is from genome assembly GCA_964395265.1 of uncultured Bacteriovoracaceae bacterium. Classification (GTDB taxonomy): domain Bacteria; phylum Bdellovibrionota; class UBA1018; order UBA1018; family UBA1018; genus CAYNDM01. The sequence continues at coordinate 641 of CAYNDM010000019.1, read as the reverse complement.
CGGCGTCGAATCCATCAGCTCCATCCGGGCGCTCTTCAGCCAGGAGGCCACGGACTTCTTTCAAGATATCGCCAGGGCCAAGACGCCGGGCCAGCGGCTAGCCAAGCTCTCTACTTTCAAGCCAGGAATGCTCATGCCCCATGCTCCCGGAATCAAGGAGCCGACGACCGGCCTCACGATGGGACAAAGCGCAGACCTGATGGCGAGAGAATTCAAGATCGGGCGCGAAGAACAGGACAAGTACGCCGTCGACAGCCACCTCAAGGCCCATAATGCCTGGGAGCGCGGTTTTTACCGTACCCATGTCGTTCCCGTCGGAACCCCGGACGGAAAGGTCATCGACCGCGACACCGATGTGAGGGCGGACACCTCGGTCGAAAAGCTCTCTACCCTGAAACCCGTCTTCTACAAGGACGGCACCATCACCGCAGGGAACGCGAGCCCGCTGACCGACGGCGCGTCGGCGGTCCTGCTGATGAGTGAGTCCAAAGCCCGCGAGCTGAAGCTTCAGCCTCTGGGAGTGATCCGCGGCTACGCGGCCGCAGCAGTCGATATTAAGAATGAGCCGCTTCTGATCGGCCCCGCGTACGCCATGCCCCGCGCCCTGAATAATGCGGGCATCACCTGGGACAACCTCGATC
>CAYNDM010000018.1:13445-19511 GCA_964395265.1 uncultured Bacteriovoracaceae bacterium | reverse complement strand
GTGATGACCAAGCGGATCCCTCGTTTCCCCAGTTCCGCAGTAGGAGGGTTTTGCCTGGTCTCCGGAATCTTGGCGATCCTGATTCATCTGGGTTTGGAGGCGGGCGATTTCGGGAGCGTGTCGCGCTTAGGGGCCAAGGATCTGTGGCTTCTGGTGCTCCTGGGGCTCGGACCCATGGGGCTGGCCTTCTACACTTGGGATTACGCTTTGAAAGAAGGGGATCCAAGGATCGTGGGAGGGCTCTCATATCTGACTCCGCTCCTGTCCTCTTTGTTTCTGATCGTGTTCTGGTGAAATCCCTCATCGCCCAGCACCTATGTGGCCAAGCTATTGATCGTGGGAGGCGCGTTGATCGGATCCCTGGAGCTGTTTGTTTCGTTCAAGCGTAGGAAGAGCTAGGAGCGCGCTTTGTCGCGAAGCCGTCTTTGGGAAGGGACTTGGGATTCATCCGGCCTTTTTCATCAAGTGGATACGCCTGAAATGCTCGAGGTCCTCGGGTGAATTGATCCCTCTTGCCTCTTCATGATCGGAAGCCTCGATCCACTGAAATACGTGCCCAAGCTTGGATGAGAGAAACGCCAGGAATGGCAGAAAATTGATCTCACCGGTGATTTTTCCGACATGCTCTTCTGTCGCCAGAAAACTCTGATAGGCTTCGATCAGATTCATCGTGCTCAGCAGGAATACGCCCACATCGGAGAGCCCCCCGTTCGAGCAGCTATCGCCTTCCCGGCGTTGTTTAACGTTCTCGAGTACGCCTGAATCCGACACGATGTACTCCACGTAGGGGTTTTCTTGGCGGATCAGAGGCACCGTTATCAAGTTCTTGGCCGGTCGTGTCCGTTTTTCTTTCCAGCCATGCTGGTCAAATATCGTCTTCCCGGAAGGGGAGAGCACCAAATGAATCTGAGATAGTTCAGGGATCAGCGCCAATTTGCGGCTAAGCAGATCGAGGACAGTCTCTCCTGGCGCGACCGGGGCCAAGATTTTCGGGATGGCCAACCCTAGCCGCGTACCTTTTCCCGCTGCAGGGACGATTGCGCATATTTTCCAAGATCCTCTCGCGACACTCTTACGCGTCTTGCGTGATCTTCGTTTCTTGCATGCTTGCAGAAGTCTTTCGGTGAGAAGGGATCCGTTGTGGCATCCCGGATTTCCCGTAGTTTCGAAGTTCTCTCGGACAACAGCTGCGTCTCTGTAAGTGGAGCGCTGAGCAAACCGTTCCATGGCGACGGATTGGCTGTCCTGAGTGGAAGCTGAGGCCGCCGATCCGTCGTTCACGAGAATATGAGTGAGTAAGCCGGGTGCGATGACCTCCGCTGGAAATCCGAAATGCGTGAAGAAGCCATCTACGATTGCAGGAGCATCAAGCGATCGGATGTCGTGATCTTGATGGATATTGACGACCATCGCCTTCGTTGCGGTCCTATTCTCCTGAATGGCATCCCGTAAGCCGAGCGTTTTGTAGCTCGGGTATAGCGAAGAATGCTGGGTACCGGGACCGAAGATGATCAGATCAGACTCAAGGATCGCTTCTCTAGCTTCGTGTCCGAGTTCTACGGGGCACTCGCGTGATCGAAGATAAGCCCCCCGTTCCGTCAACGGGAGAGCCTCAAATCGAGAGAGTTCGGTAGCCGATAGGTAGTCTGCCAGCAGAAATAGCCCGATAATCGGAGATCGGGACTGCGCACTGACTATTTCCGATTCACGTTTCAGAAGCTCACCATTCGCCTTAAGTGCCACGAGGACGCGGTTTTCTCCCCGGCTGACATTGAGAACCTTGGCTTTCAGGTCGAGGACGAGGATAATTTCGCGGAGAGCCCTGTTGAAATCCCTGCCGGCATGGAGATACATCCCCGCGAATAAGAGGTTGCCCACCGCGCAGTCCCCGAAATCGAAACTGACCCCGCTGCGTACCAGGTACTGTTCGAGCGCAAGGAATCCCATGCGAAGCAAATTCAGCTCTTGTCGTGTAAGTGTCAAATCAGGGCACTTGGGCCCGAAGATTTCCGATGAGTTATTCGCAGAAAGAGTCGAGCAAGCCGCGCGAAGGTCACTCAGTGCATATGTGGCGGGGAGCCGGTGTTCGAGCAGGCTCGCGAAGCCACTTGCGCCAGCTCGCTTTGCTGACAAAACAGTCGAGATATTCTTTCGGAAGTCCGAGGGACCGAGCATCCCAGGCAGAGTCTCCCGAATTCTCCCGGTCGATAGGCCGTCATCATAGCCGTTGATGAGTAATGTCAGGCCCGTGCCTGCTTCGATGAGACCACGGATGAGAGCTGAGCTGCCTCGGCCGCCACAAAAAACGCAAACCTTCATTGCCGGCCTCCGTTTTCTGCGAGAGCTGATCCGGCTCACCATTACTTAAGTATTATCGTCAAAAATTAAATAAACTTGAGTCATTTTAGCCGAACGGCGTCTCTTTGTCGCCCTGATGCAATGAGCTTGATTTCGGTTCTACTGGCTCGGACAATATCGAGTACGTCAGACTGCGAATAGCGGGGGCAGGAAACTCATGGGGAAAATCGATCCAGTGCGAATCTGCTGTGCCGCCGACGACAAGTACTCTCTCGGTCTATGTGTGACGCTTTATTCGTTGATCGAGCATCTGAGTCAGTCCAGCGCCGCTGTCATTTCGATCCTCGATTGTGGAATTCGGCCACGTAACAAAAAGCGCATTGCCGCGTCTCTGGCAGATGTGATTGGCAAGAGGCCGATCGGCATCGAATGGATCAAGGTGACCGGTCGAAACTATGACAAAGCGCCGATACGTCATTATTATTCGAAAGCGATCTACCCGATATTTGAGCTGCCGAACCTGCTTTCAGCCAAAGCGAAGCGAGTCATATTTCTGGACGCGGATCTCCTGTTGATCGACGATCTTACGAAAATGTGGCGGATGCGAGTAGACAACCAAGCGGCCCTTGCGATGCGTGCTCCCTGCTACTCCACCATGCATTGGCATCCCAATATCGAGAAGTTGAGAGAGTTCGGTGTGAACTCACGCACTAAGTATTTCAACATGGGAGTGATGCTGATCAACCTCGAGTATTGGAGAAAGAAGAAAGTAGCGAAAAAGGCGTGGCAGCTCCTGGCCAAACGCGATCTCTGGCACCTTCCAAGCCAGGATGTTCTGAACGTACTGCTTGCGGGCCAATGGAGCGAGCTCCACGCACGCTGGAACTGGGTTCCGGATATGGACCCAAGGGCATGGGAGTATGACGCTGAGTTTTTAAGGAAGCAGTATGAGGAAGCCAGCTCGGCTCCCTCCATTCTGCACTATTTATATAAGCCCAAGCCTTGGGAAAAGAAGTGCGCCTATTCTCGTACTTATAAGGATCTCTACAGGCGATACATTCGACGAACCCGGTTTGCCGACCACAAGTTGAAGAAATCCGATTGGAAGGGCTAAGCGGACAGCTCGCCGGTCATCCCGATTTTTCGCTCAAGGTGCGGTCTAGAAATTCCTTCATCGCCTTCCAGGACTGCTGATCGGCCTTTTTGTCGTAAGCGATGGGGATCTTGTGTTTCTTCCCGATCTCCGTCGCCTTCGGGTTAGTGAAGGCGTGATCCGCGCCTGGAGAGGACTTGAACGTGAGATCCGCGCTCGCGGCTTTCATCTCCTTTTTGAACGCCGCCACCTCTTCCGGCTTCACCATGGGGTCGGCTTCGCCGTGCAGAACCAGGATTTTCGCTTCGATCGGTCCTTGAACCTGAAGGGAGGATGCAAGCCCTCCATGGAAGCTCACGACGCTGCGAAGCCTCGCATCGCCTGGAAGCTCACCTGCTCGCGCCAGGTTCAGCGCTTGAGAGCCTCCAAAGCAAAAGCCGATAGCTGCGGTTCGCGAAACATCCAGCTTGACGGAGGATTTCTCCGCCACGGCGGGCGCGGCAGCGACGTATTTTCGAAGGAGAGTCACGGCTTGCTGAGGTGCCTGATAGAACGGCGTCGCGAGCTTCTGAGCCTCCGCTGGAGTGTCGACGGTTCGTGCGTCTCCGAAGAGATCGACAGCCAGCGCCGCGTAACCAAGCTCATTGGCGATTCTTTCGGCTCGGGAACGCGGATGCTCGGTCTTTCCCCACCACTCATGGATCACCAGAACCAAAGGAATCGGACCTTTCGCGGATTTCGGCAGATAAAGATCGCCCTGATAACTTTTTCCGGCGTCCTCGATCGAGACGGGCACGGACTGAGCGGCGAAGGACTTCGTTGAACCGAGAAGCGCGAAGGCGAGAAGAAGCGAAAGGCGAGTTTTCATGGTCTCCTTTTTACCAGTTCGTATTCTCAGAACCACAAAAAACGCGGTTTTTATGTGACTCGCCGCTCGGTGCTTGTCAGCGCTTCGTGGCGACGCTAGCCTTGAGCTCGTACCAAGGAGCGAATCGATCGATGTTCATTGGACATTATGCGGCGGCTCTGGCCGCCAAGAGCGTGGCTCCCAGGCCTTCTCTGGGAACTTACTTCATCGCGGCACAATTCATCGACCTGCTTTGGCCGATCCTTCTCCTGCTAGGAATCGAGAGAGCGTCGATCGTTCCCGGAATCACAACCATGACGCCCCTGGATTTCGAGCACTATCCTTATAGCCACAGCCTGATTGCGGTTCTGATCTGGGCAGGACTTTTCGGGTCGGCGTCCTTCCGGCGTTTCAAGGAAAAGAAGTCCGCATGGGTGCTCGGGCTCTGTGTGCTGAGTCACTGGTTCTTGGACCTGGTCGTTCATCGCCCGGATTTGCCGCTGCTCACTAGCGATGGACCTCGATTTGGCCTATCGCTCTGGAACTCCGTGGCAGGTACCGTCGTCCTCGAAGCAAGTTTGTTCATTTTCGGGCTCTGGCTGTACCTGCGTGCCACTCGTCCCAAGGATCGTGGCGGTAAGCTCGGCTTATTCGCCCTTGCCCTCACGCTGATGCTGATTTGGGCAGCGAATTTCGCCGGACCGCCGCCCCCCAGCATAGAAGCCGTGGCGGTGACAGGCAATCTGCAATGGCTCTTCGTGATCTGGGCTTACTGGGCCGATCACCGCCGGACGGCGAGGAGCTGAGCGCTCAGGCAGCTCTTTCTTCGTCGTAGGCCCTCGTCTCGCGTTCGTCGATCGCAACCCCGTGCTTATAGACCAGGGTCCAGCCGAGCCAGCCTGAGTAGAGCAGCATTCCCGTCCCGATCACCTCAAGGGCCACAGGCACAAAATTCAATCCTCCCATATTCTCCTTGATCAGCCAGGAGACGAAGTACAGCGCCGCGATGGTGAGATTGAGGCCCATGTGGCGGGTGGCGTGCTTTCTCGCTCTGCTTCGAGCGGGGATGATGTTGAAGTAATCGATGAGGCCCGGAATAGCGGCGATCGCGGCCATTGAGAATGCCCCGATGTTCAGCACATAGCCTACAAAGAACCAAAAGGGCGAGAGTGTCGACAAAGTCACGATATCGGCGACTAACGTCCCCACGAAGAACGCGATCGGAAAGGGAATCAACATCACGTGAATGGGATGCCCCTTGATGCTTGCTTTGCTGCGCATGCTTGCCTCCTTGGCTGGCTTGGTTTGAAACTAGACATTCCAAAACCGGTGCCAAGCCTGAAGGCTTGATCGGGGTCGACGTGGCCCGAGGGAACAATACCAGTCCCCATGTCGAGCTTGGTGGGCGATTACTTCTTCAGCTGCGCCGAGGCGGGATTTGACCAGATGTATCGGAGTCTGGAGGAGTCAGTGGATGCATGGTATTGCCGCTCGATCCTTTTCGAAAGTGAGGAAGAACGATGAGTTACAAGATCAATTCGGTTTTGGCCGCCGTAGTGATGGCATTTGCGTTGTTGGGATGCGAAGCGGAAGAAGAAAATCTGTCCTACGAGTTTTCCTATAACGGTTGTAATACCGGCAAGCACGAATTTGACTCGAAAGATGCGTTCTGCGTAGGACTCAAAGATTATCGCGCCAATAACAATGGCTGCGCCTATGACTTGCGCAAGCAGGCCTATGAGGAGAAGGGCTGCGCCGGCGAATTCGAGGAAGTCAATCGCTGAGCGGGAACTCGAAAAGGCGAGCGCTTTGGCGCCGACGTCTTGAC